>NZ_JBMDWU010000551.1:0-37164 GCF_048594385.1 Micromonospora sp.
GAAGTTGAGCCCCTCCCCCGCCCCGCAGCCGACCTCCAGGAGCGTCTGCCCGGCGCACCCGTCCAGGCCGTCCGGGAGGTCGCGCAGGGCCAGGTAGTAGAGCTGCTCGCTGAAGCCGTCCGTGCCGAACTCGGCGAACCCGGGCAGCCGGGCCTCGATCTCGGCGGCCAGGTCGGGATCGCACATGCCCCAGTTCCACAGTTCGCCCCGGCCCGAGAGGGTGGCCGCCATGTCGTAGATCGAGGAGCTGGCCGACTTCATGGCGGCGGCCTGCGTCCCCGCCCGCCGGCCGTCGGTCTCGTCGAGGTTGATGTCGGCGAGACCGGTGGTGAACGAGGTCATCACGTCGGGTCGGTTCATCGCGGTCTCCGAGTTCGCCGGGTCGGTACGCTCACGCATTGACGGTGTCGCCACGCATCAGGTCGTCGACGCCGGCAGGCACCTCGGCCGGATCGGACCCGATGTTCCGGGGGCGGTTGGCACCGTCGACGAAGACCACCGTCGGCCGGTACGAGCGGGCCTGCTCGTCGGCCATCGCCGCGTACGAGATGATGATGACCAGGTCACCGGGGCTGATCAGCCGGGCGGCGGCGCCGTTGATGCCGACCACGCCGCTGTCGGTGGGCCCTTCGATGACGTAGGTGCTGAGCCGGGCGCCGTTGTCGACGTCCACGACGTCGACCTTCTCGCCGGGCAGCAGGTTCGCGGCAGCCATCAGGGTGGAGTCGAGGGTGAGCGAGCCGACGTAGTGCAGGTCCGACTGCGTCACCGTGGCGCGGTGGATCTTTGACTTGAGCATCTCTCGGTACATCGGGTGGTCTCCGTTCACCATGTCACCGGCAGCTCGTGCACGCCGTAGATGATCATCTCCGGACTGGTGCGGACCTGGTCCGCGGGTACCGCCAGGCGCAGCCCCGGCAACCGCCGGGCCAGCGACTCGAATGCGACGCGCAGTTCGAGCCGCGCCAGTTGCTGCCCGACGCACTGGTGGATGCCGTGGCCGAACGCGAGGTGCGGCACCGGCGTCCGGGTGATGTCGAGGCGGTCCGGGTCGTCGCAGAGCGCCGGATCCCGGTTCGCCGCGGCCAGCGACAGCGACACCGCGTCGCCGGCGGTCAGCCGGTGCCCGTCGAACTCCAGGTCGGTGCCGGCCGCCCGGATCGACCCGGCGTGCACGATCGTCAGATAGCGCAACAGCTCCTCGACCGCGTTGGCAGCCAGGCCCGGGTCCGCAGCCAGAGCCGCGTACTGGCCGGGGTGCTCCAGCAGGGCGAACGTGCCCAGCCCGAGCATGTTCCTGCTGGTGTCGTAGCCGGCGACGAGAAGCACACTGCCGACGGTCGCCAGTTCCTCGTCGGTGAACTCGCCGTCGGTGACGAGCGTGCCGAGCAGATCGTCGGCGGGCTCGACCCGCTTGGCACGGACCAGCCCCGCCAACAGCCCACCGATCTCCTGCCAGCCGGCGATGGCCTCCGCCGCGCTGGAGTGGACGGTGAACAGCGCCTTGATCCCCCGCACGAACACCTCACGCTGGTCGACCGGGACGCCGAGCAGCTCGCAGATCGCCAGCGCGGCCACCGGCTCGGCGAACGCGCCGACCAGGTCGGCCGGACCGCCCGCCCCGATCATGTCGTCGAGGTACCGCTCGACGTGTTCGACCAGCCGTGGTTCCAGGGTGCGGGTGCGTCGGGCCGAGAACCAGGCGGTCAACCGACGCCGGAAGCGGGTGTGGTCCGGCGGGTCCATCGCCGTGAACATCCCCGGTGCCACCTCGGTGCGGTCCCCGGCCATGGGCAGCGGGATGGGCGAGCGCAGCAGGTCACCGCGCGAGCTCATGCCCTTGTCGGCCAGGAGCCGGCGGACCTGGTCGTAGCCGGTGACCAGCCAGCCGAGATGGCCGTCCGGGAACTCCATCCGGGCCACCGGTTGCTCCCGGCGCAGCTCGGCGAGTTCGGGCGCGGGGTCGAAGGGGCATGTGCCACGTGCCATGGGCAGACCCTCGACGACACGAACGGTCTCGGACACGACGTTCTCCTTACTCTCTAGATGCCGGCCGACCCGACGATCTCGGCGGCTTCGGTCATGAGCCGGTCGGCCAACTCGTCGACGTGCCGGTCGCGCCAGTCGGCGTGCGGGGTGCCGCGCAGCCAGTGGTTGCATGCGCCCAGCGCGGGCCCGCAGGCCACCTGGTAGTCCGCGGTCCGGGCGGGGGTGCCCTCGATCGCCCAGCGCTGTGCCTGGGCGCAGTACCAGCGGAAGACCAGGGCCATCCGGCGCTTGGGGTCGGTGGCCGGACCGCCGGAGGCGGCGAGGCGCGACGCCAGTTCCTCGAAGCCGGCACCGAAGTAGTCCCGCTCCACCCGGGACCGGACCGGTGCGGGCACCGCGTCCCAGGAGTCGTAGGTGCGCCAGAGGTCGTACAGCTTGCCGGCACGCACGTGGAAGAGCACGCCCTTGCGCATCACCCGGGCCCGGCCGCCGAGTTCGAACAGCCCGCCGTAGGGAGCGTATGCGGTGTCGTGCACGTCCAGCTCCGGCAGCAGATCCTTGGTGGAGGCGGCGAGTCCGCTCTCGGCGGTACACAGGTTGATCGAGCCGGTGAGGACGAACTCGGCACCGAGCACGAACGCCGCCGCGGCCGACTCCGGGGAGCCGATGCCACCGCCACCCCCGACCCGTACGGCGGACGCGACCCCGCCGAGCTGGGTGCGCAGGCGGCGCACCGAGGGCAGCAGTGCGGTCAGTGCGCCCTGGTCGGTGTAGTCGGCCCCGTCGCCGATCGCGCAGATGTCGTCGGCCAGGGCGATCCGTTCGCCGGCCGCGGCCTCCTCGGCAGTGAGCAGGCCCTCGTCCAGCAGCCCTCGCACCAGGGACGGCGGCGGCGGCGCGAAGAACAGGCGGGCGGTGTCCAGACGGGTCACCTTGGCCAGCAGCCTGCGCGGGGCGTGCACGCTGCCGTCCGGCAGGATCCTGGCGCCGGTCAGCCGATGGCGCACCAGCGGGACGGTCACCTCGACGTACGTGGCCGCCTCGACGAAGCGGACGTCCTCGCGCACCAGCAGGCCGACCAGCTCCACCTCGGCGCCCGGGTCGAACGGATCGTAGGTGAGGTTGACCCCGAACGGCGCACCGCGCCCGGCGGCGGCCCGGATGCCGTCGATCGCGGCCGCGACATCCGGGACCGGCAGTCCGGCCGCCCCGAAGTAGCCCAGCAGGCCGGAGCGGGCCAGCCGGGAGACCAGCTCGACGGAGCTGACGCCGTGGTACATGCTGCCGGCGGCGTAGGCGTGCCGGACGCCGTACGCCTGCCGGAACGCCGCCGAGCCCAGCTCCGCGCGCCGCGGCGCGGGCGGGGCCGGCCCGGTGACCGCGACGGTCCGCGCCGGCTCGGGTAGCAGCGGGTCGGCCTCCTCGCGGATCCGGGCGATGAGCTTGGTCAGCACCTGCCCCGGGCCGAGTTCGCGGACGCGGAACTCACCCCGGCCCATGAGCAGCCGGATGCTGTCGGTCCAGCGCACCGGCGACACGATCTGGCGACGCAGCGTGGCGGCCACCGCACCGGTCCCGTACGGCCGGGCGTCGACGTTGCTGATCACCGGGATCTTGGGGGCGGCGAAGGTCGTCGCGTCCAGCAGGCGTCCGAACTCCTGCGCCGCGGGTGTCATGTAGCGGCTGTGGAACGGGGCGCTGACGTTGAGCGGGGCACAGCGGGCGCCCTTCTCCTTGAACAGCGCCACCGCACGGGCGACCGCGTCGGCCGGACCCGCGACGACCGTCTGGGTCGGCGCGTTGTAGTTGGCGATGTCGACGTCGGACAGTTCGTGGGCGCGGAGCACCTCCAGGACCAGGTCGGCGTCGACGGCCGAGACCGCCGCCATCGTGCCGCCCGTGACCTGCCCCATCAGCCGGCCACGTTCGGCGACCAGGCGCAGCCCGGTCTCGAAGTCGTAGACGCCCGCGGCGAACAGGGCGGCGAACTCGCCGAGGCTGTGGCCGAGCAGGAAGTCGGGCAGGCGACCGCCCTCCTGCAGGACGGCCAGCCAGGTGAGGGCTTCGACCACGTACAGCGCGGGTTGGGTGTACCGGGTGTCGCGCAGGTTGCGGTCCGGGTCCTTGAGGCACAACTCCCGCAGGGAGTACCCCAGGACGGCGTCGGCCCGGTCGACCAGGTCCGGGAACCGGTCGAACACGTCGCGGCCCATCCCCCGGGCCTGGGCGCCCTGGCCGGGAAAGACGTAGACGTCGAAGCCGTCGCCGGGGTCGGCGGGGCCGGCGACGGGGGTCGCGTCGGTCACGGTGGTCACCTCGCTTCGTCGGGCCGGTGCGGCGACCAGGGGACGGGTGGCGAGCACCGCCCGGTACAGCACCTCGTCGCGGGCGTACGGGGAGAGCAGGGGCAGCACCCGGGAGCGGCTGCCCACCGGCAGTCGTGCCCGCACCAGGTTGGCCATCGACCCGGACGGACCCAGATCCAGGAAGAGCAGGTCATCGCGCGCCAGCAGGGGTTCGAGGGCCCGCGACAGGTTGAACGGCTCGCGCAGCACCTGCCAGAAGTGCTCCGGGTCGGGGCGGCGCACCTCGGTGCCGGTCGTCCCGGAGATCAGCGGAATCGTGGCGGGCCGCAGGGCGAGCCCGCCCACCAGTTTCGTGAACGTGTCGCGCACCCCGTCGATCAGCGGTGAGTGGAACGGGAACAGCACCGGCAGCCGCTGGCAGAGCACCCCCGAGGCGTTCAGGTGGCGTTCGATGCCGTCGAGCCGGTCGGCGGTGCCGGCCAGGACGAAGTTGTCCGGCGCGTTGATCGCGGCCAGGTAGGCACCGGACAGCGCCGGATCGCGCGCCACGAGCCCGGCGTCGGCGAGGACCGCCAGCATGCCACCGCGCGGGCACTCCGCCTCGAACAGCTCCACCTGGTCGAGCAGCGAACGCAGGCAGTCCGCGGGGTCCAACATGCCGGCGACCGCGGCGGCGACCACCTCACCCAGGCTGGCGCCGAGGACCGCCGCCGGCTCGAACCCGTGGGCACGCAGCATGCTGGCCAGCGCGTACTCCACCATGAAGATGGCCGGTTGGGTGAGGGCGAACCGGGTCATCGGCCGCTCCGCGCCCTGTCCGTCGCTGTGGATGCCCGCGACGACGGAGTCGCCACGGACGTCACGCACGACCGCGTCCAGGGAGTCCAGCGCGTCCCGGAAGATCGGATCGGCGCCGTAGAGCCACCGGCCCATCCCGTGGTACTGGGAGCCCTGGCCCGCGAAGAGGAAGACCGGTGTGAGCATGGTCAGGCGGGCCGCAGCGAGGTCTCGAGCAACTTGTGGCCGGTGGGCAGCGGGGTGACCGACTCGACGGTCAGACCCGCCTCGGTCAGCGCCCGACGCAGTTCCTCCTCGTCCAACCCGAGGGTGCCCTCGTCGCAGGCGACCGCCTGGAACACCGCACGCCAGCCGTCCAGGTCGGTCTCCACCAGCGGCTCCACGACCAGTAGCCGGGCACCGGGTGGGCTGCCGGCCAGGGCGGTCGCCACGGTGCGCAGGATCCGGACGCAGTTGTCGTACGTCCAGTCGTGCAGCACGTTCTTGAGCACGTACCTGTCGGCACCGGCGGGGACCTCGGTGAAGAAGTCGCTGGGGGCGAAGGTGATCCGGTCGATGACCGTCTTGTCGGTCACCCGGGCGAGGGTCGCCGGGCCGCGTGCGCAGACGCTCGGCCGGTCGACGACGGTGCCCTGCATGACGGGGTTGGCGGTGAGCAGCCCGGGCAGCAGGCCGCCGCTGCCGCCACCGACGTCGACGATCGAGGTGACCCCGCTGAAGTCGTGTACGGCGACCAGGCAGGCCGCGATCGGTCCGGCCAGGTCGACCATGCCCCTGTCGAACAGGTCGGCGTCGTCCGGGTGGGTCTCCAGGTACTCGTACAGGGACTCCCCGAAGACCTCCTTGAAGCCGGAGCGGCCGGTCTTCACCGTGTGCATCAGGCCCGCGAACGCGTCGTCGTACAGCTCGGCGGAGAGGATGACGAAGTGCCGCAGGGTGTACGGGTGGTCGGCGCGCAGCATCTCGTGCCCCTCAGCGAGCCGGAACTCGTCCCCGGTGTGCACGACCACGCCCGGCACCGTGAGCATCTGCAGGAGCCGGTAGAGCACCTGCGGATCGGTGTCGGTACGTCGCGCCAGCTCGGCTGCGGTCATCGCGCCGTCGCCCAGGATGTCCGGGATCTCCAGGCGGATGAAGACCGCCAGCGCGCGGGCGAACCAGCCGCTGATCGCCAGTTTCAGGATCTCCATGGATGTCCCCTTCCGGTCGCTCAGGTGAGTCCGCGCAGCCGGTCGGCCAGCACGGCGGGGGTCGGGTTCTCGAACACGTCGGTCAGGGCGAGCCGGACACCGGTCTCGTCCCTGATCCGCTGCGCCAGCGCGGCGGCGAGCAGCGAGTGACCGCCGTTGGTGAAGAAGTGCGCATCGGCGTCCAGGTCCGACCGGCCGAGCAGCTCGGCGAAGAGCGCGACCAGGGTCGTGGTGAGCCGGTCAGCGGTGGCGGGGCTCCCACCCGGTGCGGCACCGCCCGGCCCCGCCGGCTCCCGGACGGCGAGGTCCGCCAACGCCAGGTAGTCGACCTTGTCGCTGCCGGTCCGCGGGAACGCCTCCACCGCGAGGAACCGGTGCGGCACCACCGACCGCGGCAACCGCCCACGGGCGTACTCCCAGAGCTCGTCGACGGCCTCCGGCCGACCGGGGACCCGGACGAACGCGGCCAGGCTGCCGTCGGCGCCGGGATCCCCGACGACGACCACGGCGGCCGCCTCGACGTCCGGATGATCGGTGAGGACGCCCTCGATCTCGCCCAACTCGATCCGGTTGCCACGCAGCTTCACCTGCCGGTCCATCCGGCCGAACAGGTCGATCCGGCCGTCGGGCCGCCAGCGCGCCACGTCGCCGGAGCGGTAGAAGCGGCCGTACCCGGGATGCACGCCGAAACGCTCGGCGGTCAGATCGGGGCGTCCGTGGTAGCCGGCGGCGACGCCGACCCCGGCGACGCACAGCTCGCCGCGCAGACCGACCGGCAGCGGCTCCCCGTCCGGGCCCGCGACGAAGATGCGGGTGTTGGCGACCGGTGCCCCGACGTCCACCCGGGGCCCCGGGTCCGCCGGTACCCGGCCGGCGGTCGCCCAGATCGTGCTCTCGGTCGGGCCGTAGACGTTCCACAGCCGGGCACCTGCCGTGGTCAGGGTGGCTGCCAGCCCCGGCAGCAGCGGCTCGCCCCCACTGAGCAGCGTCCGTCCGGAAACGAGGTCGGTGATCTGGTCGACGACCAGTCGCCAGGTGGTCGGGGTCGCCTGGAGGAAGCCGATGTCGTGCGTCCGCACCGCCGCCGCCAGCAGGCTGCCGTCGGTGCGGGCCTCGTCGGGCAGCACGACCGTGTGCCCGCCGTGCAGCAGTGGCATCATCAACTCCAGCGACGAGGTGTCGAAGCTGTACGTGCTGAGCCAGCCGGTCGGCCGTTGCGATCCGGCGACGCCGAAGCGCACCGCGTAGTCGGTGATGTGGTTGACCAGGCTCCGATGGGTGATCGGGATGCCCTTCGGCCGGCCCGTGGAACCGGACGTGTAGATCACGTAGGCAAGGGCGGACGGTCGCGCCACGGCGGCGGCGGTGGTGTCGACCCGGACCGTCGGGGCGGCGCCGACGTCGGGCACCGCAACCGTCCGCCGGTCGCCGGGCGGGACGAGCCCCGCTCCGGTCACCACCACCCGCGCTCCGGCGTCGTCGAGCTGGTAGGCGATCCGTTCCGCCGGGTGGTGCGGGTCCAGGGGGAGGTACGCCGCGCCGGCGAGCCAGGTGCCGAACACGGCGGCGGCCAGCGTCGCGCCCCGGGGCACGAGCAACGCGACGATGTCGCCGGGGCGGACGCCGGCCGCTGTCAGCCGCTCGGCGGTGTGCACGGCGGCGGACCACAGGTGTCCGTAGCTGACCAGCCGGTCGCCGTCGCGGATCGCCGGGGCGGCCGGGTCGGCGGCGGCGCGCCCGGCGAATCCGGCGAGCACCGACGTCAGCTCGACCGGGCGGTCGGTCGCGTTGGCTGCTCCGATGATCGCGTGGTCCTGCGGCGACCAGATCGACAGCGACCCGATCGGCGCGTCGAGGTCGTCGCCGACGGCGACCAGCAGCGCGTCGTAGCGGCGGACGATCAGCTCGACGTCCGCACGGTCGAGGACTCCGGTGTAGAACGCCGCGCGCACGGTCGCGCTGTCCCGGTCGGACGTCACGAAGAACTCCAGGTCGAACTGGCTGAACCCGTTCTCGACCACGACCAGTTCGGCGGCGGCGCCGGCCACGGTGAAGCGGCGCTGCCCGGCAGCGAACGGCACGTAGTTGAACACGTGCCGGAACAGCACGTTGCGCCAGCCGGAACCGTCGCGGTCGACCACGTCGAGCAGTTCGTCGGCGGGCATGTCCAGGTGGGCCATCGCCTCCATGAAGACCCGGCGGGCACGACCGGCGAGTTCCCGGAAACCGATGGTGCGTTCGGTCAGCAGGCGCAGGGTGAGCAGGTTGCTGTGGTAGCCGACCGCACCGGCCGCCTCCCGGCTGCGGGCGTTGACCGGTGATCCGATGGTCAGGTCGGGGCCGGCGCCGTGCCCGGCCAGCAGCACCGCGTACGCGGTGAGCAGGACGACCGACTCGGGGGCGCGCAGCTCGCGTTGCAACCGGCGGACCACCGCGTGCGCCTCGGGCGACAGGGTGTGGGTGACCTCGTCACCCTGGAGCGTGGTGGTCGACGGTGCCGGCTTCTCGCACCCCAGTTCCAGACCGGACGAGCGGAAACCGCTCATGGTGTCGCGCCAGAACTTCTCGCTCTGCTCGGACGGCGCGGGCTCGTGCCAGACGGGCACCTCGCCGGGGTCGGGGTCCCGGCCGGCCAGCACCGCCTCGTAGAACTCGACGAGCTGTGCCCGCAGGATGGCGGTGGACGTCACGTCGGCGACGGCGTGGTGCAGGGCAAGGCACAGGACGTCGTCCTCGGGGCCGTGCAGCAGCAGGGCGCGCAGGAGCGGGCTGCCGTCGGCGTGGAACGGGCGGGCCACGAAGGCGGTCAGTGTGCCGCGCTCGTCGGCGGGCCGGCTGACCCGCTCCGGTGTGATCCTGAGGCTGGGCAGGACCGTCCTGGTCAGAGCGGCGTCGGTGCGGTGGAAGACCGTGCGCAGCGCCTCGTACCGGCGGGGTAGGAGGTCCAGCGCGGCCGTCAGGGCAGCCGGGTCGAGACGGCCGACGACGCGGAAGGCCAACGACAGGTTGTTCGCGCCGCTGCCGGGCACGAGATCGTCGAGCAGCCAGAGGGCGGTCTCCTTGCGGGAGGCGCGGACGGGTGGGTCCGGGGCTACGGCCCTCACCGGCCGGCCCGCGATCCGGCGGCCAGGAGGCCGGCCACTGTCGCGGCGACCTCCGGGGTGCGCAGCAGGTCGCGGTGTTCCACCGCGAACCGGACCTCGTCGGCGATCCCGATGGGGGCCGCCCCGGCGGTGGCGCGCATCCGGTTGAGCCCGCTGGTCGGGGTCGCCGAGGTGATGACGGTGGCACGGGACCAGCCGGGACGGGGATCCAGCCCCGCGGCGATGCCGAGATAGGTCATGAACGATCCGACCAGTGCCACCAGCTCGGCGGCGTAGTCCTCGTCGAGGCCGGCGCGGCGTAGCGCCGTGGAGCCGACCGGCTCGAAGACCGCGTACAGTTCGGCGGCGAACTCGGCAGGTGTGCTCCCGGGGCGTGCCGCCAGCCGCTGCGCCGCGTCGGCCAGTTCGCTGACCTCCGCCGGGGTCAACACGGCCGTCATGTTGCCGACGACCCGGCCGAACTGCAGGTGGACGGTGGGTACGTCGACCAGTTCGGGATCGAAGACCACCACCTGCGGCGCGGTGGGTTGCCGGGCGGCGATCCGCTCGGCCAGGACGCCGGCGAAGACCGATCCGGCGCAGTAGCCCAGGATCGCCCGGACGGTGCGCCCACTGCGGGTGACCTCGGTCAGCCAGGGGGCGAGGTACTCGTCCTGGTCGACACCGGAGGTGGGGACGCGGACGGGGGCGACGGTCTGCCACAGGGCGCAGTCCAGGCCCAGGTGCGGCGTCAGGTCGGCGAACCCGCCTTCGTTGCGGCCCGTCACCGGGAAGTCGGTGGCCAGCACGACGTCGGCGTCCGGTGCTGCGTCGAGCACCACGTTCCACACGGCAGGGCTTGGCATCTGACAGTTCTCCTGATCAACTAAAGTCAATACTTAATTATTTGTTGACGCATCGACGGAGGCTGCTTTCCGGCGAGACTATTCCACTTTCCCGCACGCTGTCTACCCGAATTCAGAAGTCATTGGACAAGCGATAATTGGGCGCGTTTCAGCAGGCGAGGATCCCTTGGACCACGCTGGAAAAGTTGATTTCGGTATCAACCAGCGGCTATTTTTCCTCACTCAGTCGAGCGACCACCACATCGGCGAGCACCTGCGGGGTGTGGCATTCGTAGAGCACGTCCGCCGCCCATTCCAGACCGGTCAACGCGACCAGGTGGTCGCGCAGTTCCAGCGCGGTGACCGACGACAGCCCCAGGTCGAAGAACTCGTCACCGGCGTCGATCTCGGAGGCGGAGTCGTGCCCGAGTACGGCCGCCGTCAGTTTCCGCACCCCCGCCAGGACCTCGGCGTTCCACCGGTCACGGGGCAACCGCGTCAATGCCGCCCGCAGCTCGCCGGACGGAGCGGGATCCTCCGGCGCGACGGCGGCCGGTGCGGAGCCGGACGGCACGCAGACGACGGACGGCTCCACCGCGACCACCGGCCCGGTCGGTTCGTCGTCGGCGTACTCGCCGACGAACACCCCCTCGGGCCGGATCCGGGTCACCGGGTACCGCTGCGCGATGACCGCGCACAGCCGGCCCCTGGCCAGGGCGTCCACCTCCGGTGGAAGGTCGACGACATGGTCGGCGACCGGGAGCGAGGCGTCCCGGGTGAGCGCCCACGACGGCACCCCGGGCACCGCGACCGGCTCGGCGCCGGGCAGGGCGATCACCAGATCCGGCCGCCCGGTGACGTCGACCGTCACCCGGGCGCCGTGTCGGGCCAGCGCGCCGGCGAGGGCATCGGTCAGGTCCGGGTCACCGCCGGGCGGTGGCACCAGTGCGACGGTCCCGTCCAGCACCGGCGGTGCGACGTCCGGCACCAGCCGCCACCGCAGCGGCCGCCGGACTGCATCGGGCCGCAACCGGGCCACGGCCGCGAGAACCTGCTGCGGTGTCTCGTCGCCACGCAGGCCCAGCAGGCCGAGGGCGACCTGCGGATCCCCGGACCCGAGCGCAGCCCAGAGGGCATCCGCGCCGGGGCGGCGCACGGTGACCGGGACGGACGTCGGCATCGGCTCGGGCCAGAACCGGCGCGCCTGGAACGGGTACCGCGGCAGCGGGCAACGCCGGGGCTCACGGCCCGCGTACACGGCCGGCCAGTCGACGTGGAGGCCCTGCGTGTGGAGGGTGCCGACGGCCGCGAGGGCGGCGTGGACCGCTGGCCGGTCCCGTCGGGCCAGCGCGACCGAGGACACCGTCGCCTCCGGCAGACAGGCGTGGACGGCCGGAGCCAGCACCGTGTCCGGTCCCAGTTCCAGGAACGCGGTGCCACCCGCCCGCTGCGCCTCGTGCACCGCGTCGACGAAGCGCACGGCGCCGCGAAGCTGGTCCACCCAGTAGGCCGGCGAGATCAGCTTCTCCTCGGTCCGTACCGTGGAGACGATCGGAATCCGGGGCTGCTGGAATCCGAGTGTCTCGGCGACCGCCCGGAACCCGGCGAGCGCCGGTTCCACCCGGGCCGAGTGGAACGCGACCGCGACCCGGAGACGCCGGTGGCGGTGTCCACGGTCGGACAGCGTCCCGGCGACCTCCAGCACCGCGTCCTCGTCCCCGGAGAGCACGACCGCGTCCGGGCCGTTGACCGCGGCGATCGACACCCGGTCCCCGTAGCCGGCCAGCAGCGGCAGGACCTGCGCCTCGGCGGCGCGGACGGACACCATCGCGCCGCCGGCCGGCAGGCCGGCCAGGACCCGCCCCCGGGCCGTGACCAGCGTGGCGGCGTCACCGAGCGCGAGCATGCCCGCCACGTACGCCGCGGACAGTTCACCGATCGAGTGGCCGATCAGCAGGTCGGGTCGCAGCCCCCACGAGGTGACGAGGCGGAACTGGGCCACCTGGAGGGCGAACAGGGCGGGCTGCGTGTACTCCGTGCGGTCGATCAGGTCACCGTCGCCGAACACCACCTCGTGCAGCGGCGTGTCCAGCGTGAAGTGTGCGCTCACCTCGTCGAAGGCGCGGGCGTACTCGGGGAACGTCTCGTACAGCCCGCGGCCCATCCCCCGCAGTTGGCTGCCCTGGCCGGTGAACACCAGGACCAGCCGCTGCCGCGTGGCGGTGGCCCGCAGCACGTCCCGGCCGGTCCGCCCCGAGGCGAGCACGGCCAGCCCGGCCCGCAGCTGCGTCTCGTCCCCGCCGGTGACCATCGCCCGGTGCCGGTGGGTGGCACGGGTGGTGGCCAGTGAGTACGCCACCGACGCCGGATCCGTGGCGGTGGTGGCCGCCAGCCGGGCCGCCTGTTCCCGCAGCGCACCCTCGGACCGCGCCGACAGCAGCCACGGCACCCCGTCGAGGACCGCCGGTTCCCGGTCCGGTTCCGGCTCCGGCGGTGCCTCCTCGATCACCACGTGGGCGTTGGTGCCGCTGATGCCGAACGACGACACGCCCATGCGTCGCGGCACCTCGTGACGCGGCCAGGGCTGCGCCGCAGTCAGCAGCGCCACGTTCCCGGCGGACCAGTCCACGTGCCGGGACGGCTCGTCGACGTGCAGGCTGCGCGGCAGCAGGCCGTGCCGCAGCGCCAACACCGCCTTGATCACCCCGGCCACACCGGCTGCCGCCTGGGTGTGTCCGAGGTTGGACTTGATCGAGCCGAGCCACAGCGGCCGGGGGCGCTCGGCGCCGTACACCGCGAGCACCGCCTGCGCCTCGATCGGATCGCCGAGTGCCGTGCCCGTGCCGTGCGCCTCCACCGCGCCGACGTCGCACGGGCGCAGCCCGGCGGCGTTCAGCGCCGCCCGGATCACCCGCTCCTGGGCCGGCCCGTTCGGCGCGGTGAGCCCGTTGCTCGCCCCGTCGGAGTTGACCGCGCTGCCGCGCAGCACCGCCAGCACCCGGTGGCCCTGCTCGCGGGCCCGCGACAGCCGCTCGACCAGGACCACACCGACCCCCTCGCCCAGGCCGGTCCCGTCGGCGGCCTCGGCGAACGGCTTGCACCGGCCGTCCGCGGCGAGCCCGCGCTGGCGGCTGAACTCCACGAACACCGCGGGCGTGGCCAGCACGGTCACCCCGCCGGCGAACGCGAGGTCGCACTCCCCCGCCCGGATCGCCTGCGCGGCCAGGTGCAACGCCACCAGCGACGACGAGCAGGCGGTGTCCACGGTGACCGCCGGGCCCTCCAACCCGAAGGTGTACGCGATCCGTCCGGACAGCACGCCCCCACCGACGCCCGGGGCGAGGAACCCCTCAGCGGAGCCGCCCTCCAGCAACCGTCCGTAGTCCTGGTACATGGCGCCCATGAACACGCCGGTTCGGCTGCCGCGCAGGACGCCCGGGTCGATGCCGGCGTCCTCGCAGGTCTCCCAGACGGTCTCCAACAGCAGCCGCTGCTGGGGATCCATCGCCACGGCCTCCCGTGGTGACACCCCGAAGAAGGCGGCGTCGAACTCGCCGACACCCGGCAGGAAACCACCCGACCGGGCGTACGAGGTGCCGGGCGCGTCCGGGTCCGGATCGTGCAGGTCGGTGAGCGGCCAGCCGCGATCGTCGGGGAACGGCACGATCGCATCCCGTCCGGTGACCAGCAGGTCCCACAGGTCCTCCGGGCCACGGACGCCGCCGGGCAACCGGCAGCCGACGCCGACCAGCACCACCGGATCGTCCCCGGTCCCGGTCCCGGTCCCGGCGGCGGCGACGGTCCCGACGGTGACCGGTTGATCCGCGCCGGCCAGGCGTTCGTCGAGGTGCCGGGCCAGCGCGGCCGGGTTGGGATGGTCGAACGCGAGCGTGGCGGGCAGCCGCAGCCCGGTCGCGCCGGCGAGCCGGTTGCGCAGTTGGACCGCGCTGAGCGAGCCCAACCCCACCGCCTTGAACGCCCCGTCCGGGTCGATCGCGTCGGGGGAGGCGTGCCCCAGCACGGCGGCGGCGTGCGCGAGCACGAGGTCGAGCAGCATCCGGTGCCGGTCGGCCGGGGCCCTGCCAGCGAGTCGGCCCGCCAGCTCGGAGGCGACGGCACCGCCACGTGCGGCCAGCCGCCGCACCGGCACCCCGGCGAGGTCCCGCAGCACCGGCGGTACGGCGTCGCCGGTGGCCCGCAGTGCGGGCAGGTCGAGTCGGACCGCAACGAGCACCGGCACGGCGGCGGTGAGGGCGGCGTCCAACGCCGCCAGCGCGGCTTCGCGGGGCAGCGGCAGGAACCCCGAGCGACGGAACCGCGACATGTCGGCCTGACCGGTCATCGCACTCTCGTCGGCCCACATGCCCCAGGCCACCGAGACGCCGGGGAGCCCGGCGGCCCGGCGGACCCGGGCCAACGCGTCCAGGGCGGCGTTGGCCGCACCGTAGTTGGCCTGGCCGAGCCCGCCGAACACGCCCACCGCGGAGGAGAACAGGATCAGCCGGGCCTGCGGAAGCAGTTCGTGCAGAAGCCAGGCCGCGTCGACCTTCGGACGTAGCACCCGGGCGAGCCGTTCCGGCGTCAGGTCCGTCACCAGGCCGTCGTCAAGCAGACCGGCGGCATGCACCACCGTGGTGACGGCGGTCGTGCCGAGCAGTGCTGTCAGCTCCGCCCGGTCCGCGACGTCGCAGGCGACCACCGCGACCCGGGCACCGCCCGCGCTCAGCTCCGCGGCGAGAGCGGCCGCCTGCGGCGCCTGGGGGCCGCGTCGGCTCGCCAGCACCAGGTCACGGACGCCGCGCTCGTGCACCAGGTGCCGGGCGACGATGCCGCCGAGCGTGCCCGAGGCACCGGTCACCAGGACGGTGCCGAGGTCACCGGGGGGTTCACCCGTCGGTGACACCCGGACCAGTCGTACCTCCCGCGCGGCGCCGGCGGCGAGGCCCAGTTGCGGCTCGTCCGCAGCCAGCGCGGCCGGCACCGCCGCGATGGTGGCGTCGTCGCCGTCGGCGAGATCGAGCACCGCCAGGCGGTCCGGATGCTCCAGCTGTGCGCAGCGCACCAGCGCCGCCGCCGCGGCCTCGCCGGGATCGTCGAGCACCCGCCGGGTGACCATGACGAGGGTGGAGGTGGCCCCGCGCTCGTCGGCGAGCCACTCCTGCACCACGGCGAGAGCCCGCTCGGCGGCTGCGGCGGGTGGGCCGGTCGGGGCAGGCACGAGCACGAACCGGGCAGCCTCGTCACTCGGCGTCACGCGTAGCAGCCGCGCCAGGGCGGGATCACGGACCGTGTACCCGACGGCGGATCCGTCCGGCAGCGGGCGGGGTGTCCACTGCGGAAGCAGCAGGTCGCCGTGATCGGTCCGGCCGAGCGCGCCGTCCGGGAGCGGGCTGAGCAGCAGGGACCGTACCGACGCGACGGGTGTCCCCGACGGGTCGGTCAGCTCGATACGCACGGCACCGTCCCCGGTGCCCGTGAGGGTGGCCCGGACGGTGTCGGCGCCTGTCGCGTGCACCCGGATCCCGGTCCACTCGAACGGCAGCGCGGGCCCATCCTGCGTCCCGGCCCTGAAGTCCCCGAGCGCCACCGGGTGCAGGCAGGCGTCCAGCAGGGCGGGATGGATGCCGAATCCACCCGGCTCGACGCCGGGCAGGGCGACCTCGGCGTACAGGTGCGCGTGGTCGCGCCACAGCGCCCGGACGCCCCGGAACAGCGGCCCGTACCGGAGCCCGGCACTGGCCAACCGGTCGTAGAGGTGCTCCACGTCGAGCTGCTCGGCGTCCGCCGGGGGCCAGGCCGTCGCCGTCGGCGGCGGCAGCTCACCGCCCGCGGTGAGCACGGCGGTGGCGTGCAGCGTCCAGCCGCCGGTGCCGACCCGACCGTGCACGGTCAGCTCCCGTGCGCCGTCCGCACCGGGTTCACCGGTCTCGATCCGGAGCCGGACCTCGGCGTCCTCGGGCACCACGACGGGAACGAGCAGGGTCAGTTGCGCGATCACCGGGCAACCGGCCTCGTCGCCGGCCCGGGACACCATGTCCACCACGGCCGCGCCGGGGAGCACGACACGCCCCTGGACGGTGTGGTCGGCCAGCCACGGATGGGTGGCAACCGACAGCCGGCCGGTGAGCACGATCCGGTCGGCACCGGACACGGCGGCCCGCAGGACGGGATGCTCGACGGCGTCCAGGCCGAGCGCGCCCGGGTCTGCGCCGCCGGCCGGCAGCCAGTACCGCTCGGTCACGAAGGCGGTGGTGGGCAGCTCGACCGCCCGGGTGCCGGGCCACACCACCGACCAGTCCGGCCGGACGCCCTGCACGTGCAGCTGGGCCAACGCCCGGACCATCTGCTCCGGTCCGCCCTCGTCGCGCCGCAACGTGTGCAGGACGGCGACGTCGGCGTCGAGCGCGTCCACCGTCTCCTGGGCACCGGTCGACACCACCGGGTGCGGGCTGACCTCCAGCAGGGTGGTGCAGCCGTGGCGGGCGAGGGCGGTGACCGCCTCGTCGAAGCGGACCGGCTCACGCAGGTTGCGGTACCAGTAGTCGGCGTCGAGCGGGTCGTCGTCGTCGATCCACCGGCCCTCGACGCTGGAGAAGAAGGGCACGACGGGTCGGGTCGGGGTCACCGGGGCCAGGGCGTCGCGGACCTTGTCCCTCACCCGTTCCACGTGCGCGCTGTGGGAGGCGTAGTCCACGTCCACCCGGCGGGCCCGTACGTCCTCGGCCTCCAGCTCGGCGAGCAGTTCGTCGAGCGCGTCACCGTCACCGGAGAGCACGACCGAGGAAGTGCCGTTGACCGCGGCCAGCGACAGCCGCCCGGTCCAGGCGCGCAGGCGCTCGCGCATCTGCCCGGCGGACAACGCCACCGACATCATGCCGCCGAGACCGGACAGCTCCGTCAGTGCCCGGCTGCGCAGTGCCACCACCCGGGCGGCGTCCGGCAGGGTCAGTGCCCCGGCGACGTACGCGGCGGCGATCTCACCCTGGCTGTGGCCGGCGACCGCGGCCGGTGTCACGCCCACCGAACGCCACACCTCGGCCAGCGCCACCATCATCGCGAACAGCACCGGCTGCACGATGTCGACCCGGTCGTAGTCCTGCTCGCCGCGCAGCACGGCGGTCAGGTCGAAGTCGACGTACGGCGCGAGAGCGGCCTCGCACTCGGCGATCTGCCTGCGGAAGACCGGGTTGCCCGCCAGCAGTCGCACCGCCATCTGCCGCCACTGCGATCCCTGACCGGGGAAGAGGAACGCCACCGGACCGGGTGCCCCGGTGACGCCCTCCACCACGTCCGGCGACGGCCGTCCTGCGGCGACGGCGGCGAGACCGGCGAGCAGTTCGTCGCGGTCGGCACCGCACACCACGGCCCGGTGTTCCCGTCCCGCCCGCGTGGTGACCAGCGACGACGCGACGTCCCACGGGTCCAGGTCGGGTCGGGTACCCAGATGAGCGGCCAGTCCCGCGGCCTGGGCGCGCAGACCCGCCGGGGTGCAGCCGGACACGGCCCAGGCGTAGGGCCATCGCGCACCGGGATCGGCCACCGGTGCCGGGGCGGCAGCCGGGGGCTCCTCCAGGATGACGTGCGCGTTGGTGCCGCTGACACCGAAGGACGAGACGGCCGCGCGGCGCGGTTCGTCGCCGGCCGGCCACGGGACCGGCTCGGTCAGCAGCTCGACGGCACCGGCCGACCAGTCCACGTACGGCGTGGGCCGGTCCAGGTGCAGCGTGCGCGGCAGCACCCCGTGCCGCATGGCCATGACCATCTTGATGATCCCGGCGACGCCGGCCGCAGCCTGGGTGTGCCCGAGGTTGGACTTGATCGAGCCCAGCCGCAGGGGGACGGAGCGTTCCCGGCCGTAGACGGCGAGCACCGCCTGCGCCTCGACCGGGTCGCCCAGCGGGGTGCCGGTGCCGTGCGCCTCGACGACCGCCACCTGGGCCGGGGTGAGACCGGCGTCGACCAGGGCCTCCTGGATCACCCGGCGCTGGGCGGGGCCGTTCGGGGCGGTCAGTCCGTTGCTGGCCCCGTCCGAGTTGACGGCGAGGCCACGGATCGTCGCGTGGATCCACCGGCGGGCCGCCCTCGCCGCGGAGTGCCGTTCCAGCACCAGCACGCCGACGCCCTCGGACCAGGCGGTGCCGTCGGCCGCCGCCGCGAACGGCTTGCACCGCCCGTCCGGGGCGAGCCCGCGCTGCCGGCTGAACTCGACGAACGCGTCAGGCGTGGCCATCACGGTCACGCCGCCGACCAGCGCCATGTCGCATTCGCCGCGTTGCAGGGCCCGGACCGCCTGGTGCAGTGCGACAAGCGACGACGAGCATGCGGTGTCCACGGTGACGGCCGGCCCGCGCAGGCCGAGCTGGTAGGCGACCCGCCCCGACACGACGCTGCCGCCGCCCTGGGCGCCGTGGTAGTCGTGGTGCATGGCCCCGACGTACACCCCGGTACGGGTGTCGCGTAGCGTCACCGGGTCGATGCCGGCCCGTTCCACCGCCTCCCACGAGGTCTGCAGGATCAGCCGCTGCTGGGGATCGGTGTAGGCCGCCTCCTTCGGGGAGATCCCGAAGAAGGCGGCGTCGAAGGCCGCGGCGTCGTGCAGGAATCCGCCGTCGCGGACCGTGGAGGTGCCCGGGTGGTCGGGGTCGGGGTGGTAGAGGGCGTCCACGTCCCAGCCACGGTCGCGGGGGAACCCGGTGATGCCGTCGCGGCCCTCGGCGACCATGGACCACAGGTCCTCCGGTGAGTCGACACCGCCGGGGTAGTGGCAGGCCATGCCGACGATGGCGACCGGCTCGGCGGCCCTGTTCTCCGCCGCGCGCAGCCGCTGGCGGGTGACCTGCAGTTCCGCGGTGACGCGGCGCAGGTAGTCCCGGAGCTTGTCCTCGGTGGTCATCGGTCCTCCTGACCCGCAACGGGGCTGCCGAGCTCGGCGTCGATCATGGCGAACACCTCGTCGTCCGTCGCGGCGGCGAACACGTCCAGCGGGGCGGCGCCGGGGGCAGGGGTGAGGGCGGTGAGCAGGTCCCGTACCCGCTGCACCACCCGGGTACGGGACACGTCGTCGGTGGCCGCCGCCCCGGTCAGGCCGACGGCGACGCGGTCGAAGTCGGCGATGAGGGTCGGCAGTTCATCGGCCCCGGTGGCGTCGCCGAAGCGGCCGGCGAGGTGCTCCACCAGGTCACCGGGGGTGGGGTGGTCGAAGACGAGGGTGGCCTCCAGCGCCAGTCCGAGCGCCGCGCCGAGGCGGTTGCGGAACTCCACCGAGCTCAACGAGTCGAATCCGAGTTCCTGGAAGGAGCGTTCCGGATCGACCGCGCCGGCTCCGGCGTACCCAAGCACGGCGGCGGCCTCACCGCGGACCAGGCCGGCGAGGCGGGCCCGTCGCACGGCCGGGCTCAGTTCGGCCAGGCCCGGCCCGCGCAGACCGGGATCGACCGTACCTGCCGGCGCGTCGGTCAGCAGGCCACGCAACATCGGGGGTACGACCGCTGAGGCCCGGGTGTGCAGCCGCAGCGCGACCACGTCCGGTTGCGTGCCGGCCAGGGCGGTGTCCAGCAGGTGCAGTCCGGCGTCGACCGTCAGCCGGTCGAGGCCCGCGCGGGCGAGCCGGTCCCGGTCGGCGGTCATGCCGTCGTCGAGGTCCCAGGGGCCCCAGGCCACCGAGACCACCCGTCCGCCCTCAGCGACCCGGTACCGGGCCAGCGCGTCGAGGTACGCGTTGGCTGCCGCGTAGTTGCCCTGGCCGGGTCCACCGAGCACACCTGCCACCGAGGAGAAGAACACCGTCTCGGCGTCCGGCAGCAGCTCGGTCAGCCGGTCGGCGCCGGTGGCCTTGGCCCGCCACACGTTCTCCAGTCGGGTGGCGTCCAGCGCGGTCACCACGCCGTCGTCGAGCACCCCGGCGGCGTGCACCACCGTGCTGACCGTGCGACCAGCCAGCAGCGCGGTCAGCGCCGCGCGGTCACCGACGTCGCAGGCGGCGGCCTCGACGCGGACGTCCAGGCCGGAGAGTCCGGCGGGGACCAGGCCACCGCGGCTGACCAGCAGCACGTCGGTGACCCCGTGCCGGGCGACCAGGTGACGTACCACGGGGACGGCGAGGCCACCGCTGCCGCCGGTGACGAGCAGCGTGCCCCGCTCGCGCGGTGGCACCGGCCCGGTCACGGGGACGCGGACCAGCCGGGGCGTCAGGACCCGACCGTCCCTGACCGCGAGTTGCGGCTCGTCCGTGGCCAGCGCCCGCAGCAGGGCGTCCGGGGTACCCGCCGCCCCGTCGAGCTCGACGAGGGTGAACCGGCCCGGATGCTCCGACTGCGCCGAACGCAGCAGTCCCCACGCGGCGGCCGTCGTCGGGTCCGGGTCGGTGGCGACGAAGACCAGCCGCGCGGCACCGAACCGGTCGTGTTCGAGCCAGTGCCGTGCCTGGGCGAGCACCTCCCGGGTCACCACGAGCGCGGCGTCCGCCGACGATCCGGCCCCGGCGACGGGCGCGATCACCACCTCGGGGACCTCGGACAGTTGCGCCAGGGTGTCGGCGCGGGTCACTGTCACACCGGCCGCGGTGAGCGACGCGCCGACGCCGGGGCGGTCGGGGCCCACGACGGCACACCGGCCGGGCGGGCCGGCGGGCGGGAGGTCGTCGAGGGGCACCCAGTCGCCGCGGTACAGCGGGCTGTCCGGGGCCCCGGACGGCCGCAGGGTCACCGCGTCCACCGAGGCGAGGAGCCCGCCGGTGGCGTCGGTGAGCCGCACCGCGACGGTGCCCGCCCGGACCGGGGTGACGCAGGCGCGCGCGGTGACCGCCCCGGTCGTGGCGACCCGGACCGAGGACCAGGCGAACGGCAGGTACGCCCGCTCGTCGGGGACGAATCCGCCCAGGGCCACCGCGTGCAGCGCGGCGTCGAGCAGGACCGGGTGCAGGGCGTACGGGCCGGCGTCGCCGCCGGGCACGCAGACGTCCGCGTACACCGCGTCGCCGGCCCGCCAGGCGCGCAGCAGGCCCCGGAAGGCGGGACCGTAGCCGGGCAGCCGGTCGTAGAAGCCGCCGAGGTCGACCTCCTCGGCGTCGCCGGGCAGCGGTGGCGGCTCGGTCGCGGCGGTGTCGACGGGGGCGAGCAGGCCTGTCGCATGCCGGATCCAGGTCGGCTCCCCGACGGCACGGGCGTGTACCTCGAAGGCGCGCCGCCCGTCGTCGCCGGGCAGGGCCACGGTGAGCCGCACGTCGGTGTCGCCGAACGGCAGCGGCGTCTCGAGCACCAACTCGGCGACCACCGGCCGGCCGAGCCGGTCGCCGGCCCGCAGGGCCAGGTCGACGAAGAACGTGCCGGGGACCAGCGTGGTCCCGTCGACGGTGTGGTCGACCAGCCAGGCGTGATCGTCCTGGGAGACCCTGGCCAGCAGGACGTGGCCGTCGGGCAGCTCCACCAGGTCGGGCAGCTCCACCGGGGCGGGCCGGGACCGGCCCGGACCGCCGCCGGTGGCGACCCAGTGCCGGTCCCGGGCGAACGGGTAGCCGGGCAGGGAGAGCCGGCGTGGGCGGGCGGGCAGCGGCGGGGTGATCTCGGCCCCGGTCACCCACGCGGCGGCGAGTGCCGCCAGGTCGTCCCCCGCCGCCGCACCGGCCGCCCCCCGCCGGCGACCCCGATGACAGCCGTCACCGGTACGCAGCGCCGCCACGAGTTCGGCGGTGGTCGTGGCCACGACGGCGAGCCGCTCGTCGAAGTGCTCGCGGCCGGCCCACAACGTGTACGCCAGCGCGCCCGGATCCACGGCGACGGTTGCCGTGGCCAGGGCGGCCGTGAGGCCGGCGGCGGTGGTCTCCCCGTCGATCGCCGGGCAGGTCCCGAACACCTGCTCGACACGGTGGGCGAGATCGGTCAGTCGCGGAAAGTCCAGTCCCAACTCCACGAACGGCTCGTCCGGTAGCGCCGTCGGTGCACCGGCCTGGGCCAGCAACGCGCTCACCGTCGCGGCCACGTCCCCACCGGTGTTCTCCAGGTGGTGCACGAGCCGGCCGACGGTCTCGTCGAGGCGGACGGTGTCCCGGGCGGACACCATGAACAGGCGCGGCGCAGCCGGTTCCGGTACGGCCGGCGGTGCGGGCCACTCGGCGAGGACGACGTGCGCGTTGGCCCCGCCCGCACCGAACGAGCTGATCGCTGCGGCCCGGTGCCCGTGCGCACGGCCCGGCCAGGGCGCCCGCTCGCGCTGCACCCGGAACCGGGAGGTCTCCCACCGCACCGCGCTGCTCGGCGGGTCGGCGTGCAGCGAGGGCACCAGTTCCCGGTGGCGCAACTGGAGCACGACCTTGGTGAGCGCCGCGATGCCGGCGGCCGACTCCAGATGCCCGATGTTCGACTTGACCGATCCGAGCGGCCATGGTCCACGGCCGGCCCCGATCCGGTCGAACGCCTGCTCCAGCGCGGCCACCTCGATCGGGTCGCCGAGGCTGGTGCCGGTGCCGTGCGCCTCCAGGTAGCCCAGGTCGTCGGGGTCCACCGCGGCGTGTCGGATCGAGGCGGCGATCAGGGCCGCCTGGGACGCCGGGTTCGGCACGGAGAAGCCGGCGGTACGGCCGCCGTGGTTCACCGCGGTCCCCCGGATGACCGCGTGCACGTGGTCACCGTCGCGCACCGCGTCCCGCAGCGGGCGCAGCAGCACCACGCCCACCCCTTCGCCGGGCACGTAGCCGTCCCCGTCCTCGCCGAAGGCGCGGCAACGCCCGTCGCTGGACAGGAAGGAGGACTGGCTCAGCAACAGGTACTTGTTCGGGTGCACGGCCAGGTTGACGCCACCGGCCAGGGCCGCCTCGCACTCCCCCCGGCGGATGGCTTCGACGGCCAGGTGCAACGTGGTGAGTGAGGACGAGCACATGCTGTCCAGGGCGATGCTGGGGCCGCGCAGGTCCAGGAAGTACGACACCCGGTTGGCGATCGACGCGCTGAACGACGAGGGCACCGGTTCGGGCGCCGCGTCGACGCCGTACAGTTGGTACTGGTTGTACATCACACCGGCGAACACGCCCACGGACCGGCCGCGCCAGGCCGACGGCGCATGACCGGCCTCCTCGAACGCGTGCCACGACTCCTGCAGGAACAGCCGCTCCTGCGGGTCGAGCACGGCCGCCTCCTTCGGCGAGACGTGGAAGAACCCGGCGTCGAACTCGTCGACGCCATCGAGGAATCCGCCCCACCTGCCGTACGACCTGCCGGGCGTCCGCCGGTCCTCGGAGTAGATCGCCGAGTGGTCCCACCGGTCCGCGGGCACCGTCGTGACACAGTCGCGGCCGTCGCGCAGGTTCACCCAGAACTCGTCCAGGTCGCGGGCCATCGGGTAGCGGCCGCTGATCCCCACGACGGCCACCGCGTCGTCGCCGTCGGGGGTCGCCTCGTCGCCGTCGGGGGCCGCGTCGTCGCCGTCGGGGGTCGCGTCGTCGCCGTCGGGGGCCGGTCCGGCCGTCACCGCTGCCGGGGTGTCGGCCGGGGCATCGTCCGGCGTGAACGCGGCGGCTATCCGGGTCGCGTCCCCGGTCAGGACCACGACGTGGGAGCGGCCGCTGCCCACCGCCCGTAGCAGCACGTCGACCGCGAGCGGGGTGTCCATCGCCCGCAGCCCCATCCGGCGCAGCCCGGCGGCGTCGACCGGCATGCCGCCCTCCGCCCAGGCCGGCCACCCCACCGACACGATGTCGCGGCGGCTGCCGGCGAACAGGTCCAGGAAGGCGTTCGCGCACGCGTAGTCGGCCTGACCGGGGTTGCCCCAGGTGCCGGCGGTGGAGGAACACAGCACCAGGAAGTCCAGGGTGAGGTGCCGGGTGGCCGCCTCGACGTGACGCGCGCCGTCGACCTTCGGGGCGAGCACCGCACGGACGTCCTCGGCCCGTTTTCCCGCCAGGAGCCCGTCGCGCAGCACCCCGGCGGCGTGCACGACCCCGTGCAGGGCACCGAAGCGGTCGACGGCGGCGCGCACCGCCCGGTGCACATCATCCGCCCTGGTCACATCCATCACGACGGTGAGCACCTCGGCGCCGAGAGCGGTCAGCTCGCCGACCACGGACGGGTCCGCGCCCGTGCGTCCGCCGAGCACGAGCCGTGCCCGGACCGACCGGGCCAGGTGCCGGGCCAGGGCGAGGCCCACCCCGCCGAGACCTCCGGTGATCAGGTAGACGCCGTGCTGCCGCAGCGAGCCGCCGCCCTGCGGCTCCGGCATCGTGCGGACGACACGGACCTGCCGCGTGGCGTCGACGTACCGCACCTCCACGTCGGGCAGTCCGGCCGCGAGTTCGGCCAGCGCGTCGGACCGGTGCGGCGAACGGACCACCGCGGCCCGGGTTTCCGGCCTCTCCCGCAGCAGGGTCCGGAACAGGCCGGTGACCGCCGCTACGGGCGCGTCGTCGTCCTCGACGTGGCAGACCAGCCGCAGGGCGTCCCGGCCGGCGTCGGACGCGGCCCTGAGGAACTCGGTCAGGGCGACCGCCTCACCGGTGAGGTCCGACGGGTCGACGGGCTGCCACACCACCCCGGTGGCGGAGGTGGGTCCGATCGCGTCCGGCCACCGGGCCCGGGTGTGCGCCCCGATGGTGACCACCCGGGCCGGAGGCGGTCCGGGCGGCAGCGGAGCCGGACGCCAGACCGACTCGAACCACACCGTCTCGGCCGGGACCGGGATCTCGGCGGCCGGTGCCGTGGGCGGCGTGGACACCGCCGCGAACCCCCGCAGATGGTCGGCCAGCAGGGCGAACGTGTTGTGTTCGAACAGCAGGGTCGGGGAGAAGTCGACACCGAACGTCTGCTCCAGGTCGGCCGCGATGCCCAGCAACACCGAGGAGTCCATGCCGAGCTCGTAGAACCCGGCCGTCTCGTCGAAGTCCGGGCGACCGAGCCTCGCCTCGATCAGCTCCCGGACGACCCGCCCGGTGTCCGGTACGGCCGGAGGGCGTGCGTCGAGACGGGTGATGGCCGCCGTGTCGCGGATCCGCTTGGACGTCAGCCCGTGCAACCATGCCACAACGGTCCCATCCTCGGCATGGAACTCCAGGTCGCAGGTGGTGAGGTCCCCATCCGGGCCGGCCGGACGCGGCGGGGTGGCGTGCACCAGGGTCCGGGCGCCCAGCGGGCCCCGGGCCCGGACCGATTCGATCAGCATCGGCACGTACGGGCGCGCCTCGGCACCCGGCGGGGCGGTGGCGAACCGGGTGGGCAGCAGGGTCGAGGAGTCGAGCGCGGCGGGGTGCAGGTGGAAGTACCCGGCGTAGCCGGCGGCCGGTGGGCTCAGCGACAGTTCGGCGAGCAGTTCGTCCGGTCCGACGTACAGGGTGCCGAGGGCGCGCATGAACTCGCCGTGTTCGATGCCGGTGGCGCGGGCCGTGGCGTACAGCTCGGTCATGTCGACGGTCTGCCGCGCCGTGGCCCGCAGTGCGGGCAGGTCCCGACGCCGTCGCGGGAACGGCAGGCCCAGGTGCAGCTGGCAGTCCAGCACCGGTTCGCTGTCCCCGTGGGGGCGACGCGTCCCGGTGACCGACACCCGGAAGTGACCGTCGCCGCGGGCGAAACGCACCGTCAGTTCCGTGTCGAAGTCCGGGCCGGCGGCGACCGGGTTGCGGAACAACACCCGGCGTAGCTCGACGCCGTCCGGGTCGACGCCGCGCGCCCGCACCACCCGGAAGATGATGTCGAGGAAGGACACTCCGGGCACGATCCGGGTGCCGTGGATGCGGTGGTCGCGCACCACGGGATCGCTGCTTCGGATGACGACGGTGCAGGCCAGACCATCCAAGGAGTCCACCGGACCTTCTCCCCCGCGCACTAGAACTGGATCTCGAAGAACGGCGCGAGCGACTCCGGGCCGTGGTCGTTCCCGTGGCCGTTGGCCGACGTCGGCACCGGTCCGTCGAACCAGAACCGGCGTCGCCGGTACCGCGGTGGCTCCAGCGGTTCACGCACCCGGGCCTGGCTGTGCGGCGCCTGGCGCACCACCACGTGGGCGTTGGTGCCGCCGAAGCCGAACGAGCTGACCCCGGCCCGGCGTATGCCGTCGCGTCCGGTCCAGTCGCGCAGCTCGCGGACCGGGAACAGTGGTGACCTGTCGAACTCGAAGCGCCGGTTGAGCGTCGCGCAGTGCAGGGTGGGCGGCAGCTGCCCGTGGTGCACGGACAGGACCGTCTTGATCAGGCCGGCGATCCCGGCGGCGCTGAGCGTATGCCCGATGTTGGTCTTCACGCTCCCCACGCCGCAGAACCCGACCTCGTCCGTGGCGTCGCGCAACACCTCGGTCAACGCCTTCAACTCCATCGGATCGCCGATCATGGTGCCGGTGCCGTGCGCCTCGACGTAGCCGAGCAGCGCCGGGGACACGCCGGCGACGGCGAGCGCGGACTCGATGACCTCGCGCTGCGCCCGGGGGTTCGGTGTGGTGATGCCCATGGTGCGGCCGTCGTTGTTGACGGCGCTGCCCTCGATGACCGCGTACACCCGGTCGCCGTCGCGGATCGCGTCCTCGACCCGCTTGAGCAGCAGGACGCCCACGCCCTCACCGAGGACGATGCCGTCGGCGCGCTCGTCGAAGGTGTGGCACCGGCCGGTGGGTGACAGCGCCCCGGCACCGCTCATGCCGACGAACGGCACCTCGTCGAGCAGGATCTCGACGCCGCCGGCGAGTGCCGTGTCGGTTTCGCCGGCCCGCAGGCTCTGCACGGCGAGGTGCACCGCGACCAGCCCGGAGGAGCAGGCGCTGTCGACGACCATGGCCGGACCGTGCACGTCCAGGTAGTGCGAGAGATGCGCGGCGATGAAGTTCTGCGCCATGCCGCTGATCGAATGGGTGGTCGCGGCCGTGTGGTGGGCGCCGAAGTTCGCCACCCGGGCACCGGCGAAGACCCCCACCCGGCGGCCGGCCACGTCGGCGGGTGTCAGGCCCGCGTCGGCCATGCACTCGGCTCCGGCCTCCAGGAACTGCCGCACCAGCGGATCGACGTGGGCGGCGCCGGCCGGGTCGAGGCGGAAGAACTCCGGGTCGAAGTCCTCGATGGCGTCCAGGAACCCGCCCCACTTGCTGACGGTTCTGCCGGGCTGCTGGACCGGGTGCCAGAAGCGGTCCACGTCCCAGCGGGACGGCGGCACCTCGGTCACCGAGTCCACCCCGTCGACCAGGTTGCGCCAGAAGGTGGCGTGGTCGGGGGCGCCGGGGAAGTGTGCGGCGATGCCCACCACGGCGATCCCCCGCGCCTGCGGCGTCCTCGGGGCCGGTCGCGTCCCGCGCTCCGGTTGCGGCCCGTGCCCCGGTTGCGGCCCGTGCCCCGGTTGCGTCCCGCGCTCCGGTTGCGGCTCCGTGGGCACCGGCTCCTCCGGCAGTACGCGGGTCAGGGCGGTGCTCAGCTGGGCGATGGTGGGGTTCTCCAGCAGCACCGACGGCTCGACGACCACCTGGAGGTCGCGCTCCAGGGCGGCGAGCAGTTGGGCGATCATGATGGAGTCCACGCCGAGGTCGGCGAAATCGGCGTCGGGCGGGATCTGCGCGGCGTCCAGGCGCAACGTCGCCGCGAAGACCTCGGTGAGCCGTCGTACCCCGTGGTCGCCGGAGCGGATCCCGTGCCCCGCCGGCAGCGCCTGGACGGCAGCGGCGGCCGGCGCGGACGGGGTCGCGGCCGCGGACGGGGTGACCTCCAGGAGGGCACGCGCGGCGAACCGGGAGGCGTCCACGACGCACGGCAGCACGACCGGGTCGGGTCCGGCCAGCGCCGCGTCCAGCAGCGCCAGGCCGTCTCGCGGGGCCAGCGCCAGCAGCCCTCGGGCGTGGTAGGCCGGGGTGTCCACCTCCGGCATGCCGGCCGCCTGCCAGCTCGGCCACTGCACCGACCGGAAGACCGGAGCACCCGTGCCGGTGGCGGTCCGGTACTCGGCCACCCGGTCCAGCACCGAGTTGGCCAGCGCGTAGTCGCTCATCCCGACGGCCAGGGTGGGCACCTGGCCGGCGACCGACGAGTACAGCACCACGAAGCGCAGCGGGTCGTCCGCGCACGCGTCGAGCACCGCCTGCAGGCCTGTCGTCTTCGGTTCCAGCACCGCGCGCATGTCGGCGGTGCGCTTGCCGATGAACGCGGGGTCGGTCATCACCCCCAGCCCGGCACAGTGCACGAGGCCGGCGATCGGACCCCACTGCCGCCGCACCCGGTCGAGCACCTGCCCGACGCGCTCCAGCGGGGTGCTCTCGATCATCAGGTGCACCCCGGGGCGCTCCAGCGCGGTGAGGTCGCGGAGCCGGGCGGCCAGGTCCGGATCGGTGTCCGCGGCGGCGATCAGGGCCGCCCAGGTCTCCCGGGCGGGCAGTGGCGACTGCCCGAGCAGCACCAGCCGGTCCGCGCCCCGCGCGAGGAGTTCCGCAGCCAGCAGCCGGCCGAGCGCACCGGTTCCGCCAGTGATCACCACCGGTTGACCGGCCAGCGTGGCCGACCACCGGGCCGGTGCCGGAGAGGCGTCCACCGGCCGCAGCACCGGTGTGTACCGGAGGCCGTCGCGCACGCACGCCTCGGTGACCTGATCGGTCGCCGCCAGCTCCGCGGCGACCACGTCGCGCACCACCTCCGGGTCCGTGACATCGACGTCGACGGTACGGGCGGACACGGCGGGGTACTCGGCGGTGAGCATCCGGACCAGACCGGCGAACGCTGCTCCCCGCAGCGTCGGGTTCTCGACGCCGAAGGTCACCAGCCCCCGCGTCAGGTGCAGGTAGGCCAGTCCGGTGGTCCGGTTCGCCGCGACCAGCTCCCGGGCCAGCACGATGCGTGCCCAGTCGACGTGCACCTCGGCCACCGCGACCGCGGACAGGTCGACGAGGTCCACCACGACCGTTGCCCGGCCGATCGCGGTGGCGGCCCGTAGGCCGGTCTCCTCGGTGGTGTCGTCCAGCCGGACCACCCGCGCGGTCTCCCCGAACGCCGCCAGCGCGAACGCCTCGGTCTCGGCACCGACCAGGACCACCGGTGCGTCCGGTGCCGACGCGGACGGCAGCGACGCCGGCTCCCACGCCTTGACCAGCAGCCGCCGGGAATCCTCCGACGCCGGGTCGGACCCGGTGGGAAGCCCGTGCCGTTCCCGCGCGAACGGGTATGTCGGCATCGAGGTGAGGGCAGGTCGATCGGTGCGCAGCGCGGCCCAGTCGATGGCCGCGCCGTCCTGCCACAACCGCGCGATCCGGTCGAGCCGCCCCTCGCGGGCCAGCCGCCGCAGATAGCTGACGCCCTCCGGCTCGGTGAGCCAGTCGTGGTCGCCGGCGACGGTGCCCGCCGCGAGGTCGCCGGCCAGGAACGCGGCGAGCAGGTCCCGCAACTGCGCCACGGACGTGCAGACCAAGGCCAGACGCACCGCCATCGGGACCCGGCCCACCTGCGAGGTGTGGGCCAGCGACGACAGGGCGGGCTGCTGGTCCCCCAGGAACGTCCAGGTCGCTCTGGCGTACCGGTGCAGGGCGGCCTCGTCGCGTGCCGACAGCAGGAACACCTCCGGTCCGGTGTCCGGCGGTGCCGGCGCGGGCGTGGGTGGCTCCTCCAGCACGACGTGGGCATTGACCCCGCCGAAGCCGAACGAGCTGACTCCGGCGCGCAGCGGCACGCAGGTGCCGTCGGTGTCGCGCGGCTCCCACCGGCGGGTCTGCCGGACCGGCTCGAACGGCGTGCCGGTCAGCTCGATCAGCGGGTTGAGCCGGGAGAGGTGCAGCGTCGGCGGAAGCTGTCGGTGCCGCATCGCCAGCACCACCTTGATCACGCCCGCGATGCCCGCGGCGGGTTCCAGGTGCCCGATGTTGCTCTTGACCGTGCCGATGCCGCAGGTGACCGGGGGCCCGACGGCCAGCGTCCGGTGGGCCCGGACCAGGCCGTCGATCTCGACGGGGTCACCGAGTGCGGTGCCGGTGCCGTGCAGCTCGACGTAGGACACCGTCTCGATCGGCACGTCCGCGTCCCGGTACGCCTCGACCAGCAGATCCGCCTGTGCGAGAGGGTTCGGTGAGGTGAGTGACGAGGCGCGGCCACCGTGGTTGACCGCGCTGCCGCGGATGACCGCGTGCACCCGGTCGCCGTCGGCGAGGGCCCGGGACAGCGTCTTGAGGACGACGACACCGACGCCCTCCCCCTTGACGTAGCCGTCGGCCCGCTCGTCGAGCGTCTTGCACCGGCCGTCGGGCGCGAGCACCCCGAGCTGGTTGCCGGCGACGACGGTCTGCGGGGACAGCACGAGGCTCACCCCACCGGCGATGGCCAGGTCGCTCTCCCCCGCGCGCAACGACCGGACGGCGCGGTGCAGGGCGACCAGCGAGCTGGAGCAGGCGGTGTCGATGCTCTCGCTCGGGCCCCGCAGGTCGAGCAGGTACGAGATGCGGTTGGCCAGCATGGTGCGGGCCAGTCCGGTGCCGGCGTGCGCGTTGACGTGCTCGCCGTTGAGCACCATCGACTCGTAGTCGGTGAACTGCACCCCGGCGAAGACGCACACCCGGCCACCCGCGAGCCGGTCCGGGCGACATCCCGCGTCCTCCAGCGCAGCCCACGTCTGCTCCAGGAACAGGCGGTGCTGCGGGTCGATGACCTGCGCCTCGGCCGGTGAGATGCGGAAGAACAGCGGGTCGAACAGGTCCACGTCGGTCAGGAAGCCACCCCAGCGGGCGGTGCCGCCGAAGCGACGGGCGACCTCCCGCCAGTCCCACCGGTCGGCGGGCGTCTCGGTGATCAGGTCCCGGCCGGCCGCGAGGTGCTGCCAGAAGGATTCCAGGTCGTCGGCGCCGGGCAGCCGCCCGGCGAGGCCGATGATCGCGACCGGCTCGTGGACGGCCGGTGCCGAGGCGGCGGTCCCGGATACGGGTACGGGTGCGACGACCGGCTCGGGTGCGACCGGCCCGGATACGACCGGCTCGGGTACGACCGGCGCGCCGGTCGGGGTCGCGGGTAGCTCGGCCGCGAGGTGCGCGGCGAGTTTCGTGATGGTGTTGGCGGCGAACAGCGTCGTGGTCGGCACGGCCACGTCGTAGCGGACGGCCAGCGCCGCGGCCAGGTTCTGCAGGCCGAAGGAGTCCAGGCCGTACTCGCCGAAGCCGGCCTCCGGGTCGAGTGTGGACGGGGCGATCCCGAGGATCTCGCCGACCAACCCGCGGACCTGCCCGACCAGCTCCGGCCCGGGAGCGACGTACGGCCCGGAAGCGACGTCCGGCCCGGGAGCGACGTACGGCCCCGGTGCGGCATCCGGCCCGGGGGCGGCGGGAGCGGCGTGCGGGCCCGGAGCAGCGGGAGCGACGAGCGCGCCGGACGACGGCACCGGGCAGCCGTCCTCACGCAGGCGCATCCCGGCCACCAGTTCCCGCATCGCGGCCGGCTCACCGGGCAGGACGGCCACCTGGTCACGGTCGAGGCGCAGCACCAGGTCGAGCACCTGCCCGCCCTCTGCCGCCTCCAGGTAGCGGAAGCCGGTGGCGGCCAGGTAGCGGCGCTCGTCCCCGGCGTCCACGTGCATGCCGCCGGCACGCCACATCGGCCAGTCCACCGACACGGTACGACCACGTCGGCGTCCGGCGCGGCGCTCCCGTTCCCGCGCGGTGGCGAACCCGTCGAGGTACCGGGCACCGACCGCGTAGTCCAGGAGACCGTAGTCACCGAGCTGCCCGGCCAGCGACGAGTAGAGCACGAACACGTCCAGCGGCTGGTCGCGGGTGACCTCGTCGAGAACCGCGGTCCCGGTGAGCCGGGCCCGCAGGTGCGCACGGAACTCGTCGAGGCCCTTGCCGGGCAGCGGGGTGCGCGACACGGTGCCGGCCAGGTGGAAGACCCCGTCGAGGGGGCCCCAGGTGGCGGTCACCTCCGCCACGACACGGGCCATGGCGGCGCGGTCGTCGACGGCCGCCTGGTGGTACCCGACGTCGCCGTGGGCACGCAGCTCCGCCAGCGCTCCGTTCCGCTCGGCGGCCGGCGAACGGCCGGTCAGCGCGACCCGGGCGCCGCGCGACAGCAGCGTGCGGGTCAGCAGCACGCCGAGGCCGCCCAGACCGCCGGTGATCAGGTAGACGCCACCGTCGCGCAGCGGCGAGGGCAGGACCGCCTCAGCGGGGATCTCGCTGAGCACCCGGACCGTGCGGCCGGTCGCCGACACCCGTACGGCCGGACCCGACAGCCGGTGCGCGGCGATCTCGGCGAGTAGTTCGTCGGTACCGGTGGGGCCCTCGACCCGTACGACGCTGACGTTCGTTCCCGGCAGCGCGGCCCGCAACGACACGTCGAACCCGCCCCACGCCTCGGCGTGGGGGCCCTCCGGCACCAGCACCTGGATCCGGGCCGGGGCACGGGTGCCGTGGGCCGTCAGCTCCTTGACGATCCGGAACATCGCCTCGATCCCCAGGTCGTCGCGGCCGGGTGTGAGCAGTGGCCACTGGTGCACGATCCGGGTCGGTGGGTCGGCGAGCAGCCGGGCGTAGTCGTCCTGCTCGCCGGGCCGGATGGTGACCACCGTGCCCTCGTCGCGGTACTCGGTGCCCGCCACGACGTGCACCGCGCCCGGCACCGGCAGGTCACCCAGGACCAGCACCCGGCCCGGGTGCTCCCCGGGCGCCGGGACCGCCTCGTCCCGCCAGGTCGCCGTGAAGTAGCTGATCGGCGGGGCCGTCGTGCCGTCGGTGAACCAGTGCCGTTCCCGCGCGAACGGGTACGTCGGCAGGGACCGTCGACGGGGCCGGTCCACCCACCGGCGACGCCAGTCCACCCGCGCGCCCCGTACCCAGGCGGCAGCCGTCTCGTCGTCGCCGTGGCCGTCGTACGGGTCACCGCCTGCGCCCCGCTCGACCCGCCCGGTGTGCAGACCGGTGGTGTCACCGGCGAGGAATCGACGCAGCGTGGTGACGGCGTGCTCGGCGGAGTCCGTGACGAACGCCAGCCGCTCGGCGTACGCCCCACGCCCCACCTGCAGGGTGTACGCGGTACCCGCCAGGTCGTGCGCCCACCGGTCCGGCCGGTCGGCGAAGGCACGTGCGTACGCCCGCAGCCGGTCGCCGTCCCTGGCGGACAGGACGAACACCACCGGTCCCGCCGGCGGGTGCGGCTGCGCGCTCGGGTACTCCTCGAGCACGACGTGGGCGTTGGCTCCGCCGTACCCGAAGGCGCTCACCCCGGCGCGGCGTGGCACTGCCGGCGCGGGCGGCGGCCACTCCCGCAGCCCCGTCGCCAACTCGAACGGGGTGCCCTGCAGACCCAGGTGCGGGTTCTGCCGCGGCCCGTGCGGGTCGCCGGTGATCCGGCCGTGCCGCAGCGACAGCAGGACCCGCAGCACGGCGGCGATCCCCGCCGCCGGTTCGAGATGGCCGATGGTGTTCTTCAGCGCCCCGAGGGCGCAGTGCGGCCGGGCCGACGCCTCGTGGCCCCAGTCGCGGTAGAGGTCGGCGAACGCCTCGCGCAACCCGTTGGTCTCGGCGGGGTCACCGATGACGGTGCCGGTGCCGTGCGTCTCCAGGTATCCGATCGTCCGCGGGTCGACCGCCGCCTCCCGGTGCGCCTGTCGGATCACCTCGGCCTGGGCGCGCGGGTTGGGTGCGGTCAACGAGTTGGCCCGGCCGCCGTGGTTCACCGCGCTGCCACGTAGCACCGCCAGGATCGGGTTGCCGTCGGCCCGGGCCCGGCTGAGCCGGGTGAGTACCACGACGCCGACCCCCTCGCCGCGTACGTAGCCGGCCGCGTCGGCGTCGAACGCCCGACCGACACCGTCCGGGCTGAGCATCCCGGCGCGTTCCAGCGAGGCGAACGTGACCGGAGACAGCATCAGGCTGACACCGGCGACGATGACGGTGCCGCACCGTCCCAGGCGCAGCGCCTCCGCCGCCCGGTGCAGCGCGACGAGCGAACTGGAACAGGCGGTGTCCACCGGTTCACTGGGACCGTGCAGGTCGAGCTGGTAGGAGATGCGGTTGGCCAGCATCGACGGGGCGAGACCGGTCGACGAGTAGGCGTCGGTGGCGGTACCGGAACGCTGGATCAGCTCGGCGTATTCGGAGGAACCGACGCCCACGAAGAGCCCGGTGTCGGTGCCGGCCAGGTCGCCGGGGTCGATGCCGGCGTCCTCCAGCGCAGCCCACACCGTACGCATCAGCAACCGCTGCCGCGGGTCCATCCAGCGGGCCTCCCGGGGGGAGATGCCGAAGAACAGCGGGTCGAACCGGTCGACGTCGGCGATGAAACCGGCCCGGGTCACCCGGGTGTGTTCCGGGTGGCCGGCGGGATCGCCGTGGTGCTCCCGCACGTCCCACCGGTCGGCCGGCACGTCGGAGAAGAGGTCCCCGCCACGTTCCAGGTTGGCCCAGAACTCGTCCAGATCGGCGGAGCCCGGCAGCACCCCGGCCATGCCGACGATCACCACCGGATCGTCCGTCCCGGGCGGACCGGACGGATCCGGTGCCGCACCCGGGTCGTCGCGGGTGAGCCACTCGGCCAGGGCCTTGGCGGTCGGGGTGGCCAGCAGCTGGTCCGGGCCGACCGGCACCCCGAACGCGGCGGCGACGTCACCGGCCAGCCTCAGCAGCGCCAGCGAGTCGAGCCCGTGATCGTGGAACGACGCATCCGGGTCGAGGTCGGTCACCGGATAGCCACTGATTCCGCTGACCAGTCGCAGCACGGTGTCCAGCGCGGGGCGGCGCGGGCCGGTCGGCCGGCCCGGCACCGGCGTGGCGGCCGTCGGCGCGGCGGAGCGGATCCAGCAGCGGACCCGCTCGAACGGGTACCCGGGCAGCGACAGCGGCTCCGGTCCGCGGCCGGGCGTCCCCCGCCAGTCGATCACCTCGCCGGCCACCCAGCGGCGTGCGACGTCGCGCGGGTCCGGGCCCGGCGCGACCGGGGGGCCGGGCTCCGCGGTGACCACCCCGGTCCAGCCCGACGACCGCCCGGCGAGGAAGGAGTCGAGCTGGTCGATCAGCTCGTCGGGCCGACGGGCGACCACGGCGAGCCGGTGTGCCATCGCCTCGCGCCCGGTCTGGAGCGTGTAGGCCAGCCGGTCGAGGTCGAGGTCCGCGGCGGCCGGCAGGGCCGCGGCAAGCTGACGCAGGGTCGATCCGCTGTGCACGGCCCCGACGTTCAGGGTGCTGTCCCGCCCGGCCAGCCGCATGATCACGGCGGGGTCCAGGCCGAGTTCGTCGAGCGGCTCGTCGACGGCGGTGACCGGCACCCCGGCGGCCGACGCGATCTCGGACAGGCCGGGTCCGGCCGCCCCGCCGCGCAACCGGTCCAGCATCCGCTCGACGACGCGGCGCAGCGCCTGCGCGTCGCGCGCCGAGAACGGGAAGACGGCCGGCACCGGTACGACGCCGGAGGGTGATCCGGCCCGGTACTGCTCGACCAGGACGTGCGCGTTGGAGCCACCGGCGCCGAAGGCGCTGACCCCGGCACGCAGTGGCTGCGGGCCGGTCCACGGTGCCACCTCGCGCTGCACGCGGAACGGGACGCCCGCCCAGTCGACGGCCGGGTTGAGATCCTCGGCGTGCAGTGACGGCGCGAGTTCCCCCGCCCGCATCTGCAGCAGCACCTTCGTCAGACCCGCGATGCCCGCCGCGGACTCCAGGTGACCGACGGACGACTTCACCGAGCCGATGGCGATCGATGCGGCGGGGGCGTCGCCGAACACCCGGGTCAGGCCGGCGATCTCGGCGGGATCGCCCAGCGCCGTACCGGTGCCGTGCGCCTCCACGTACGACACGGTGGCCGGGTCGACACCGGCGGCTCGCAGGGCGCTCGTGACGACCTCGCTCTGGGCGCCCGGGCTGGGGACGGCGTACCCGCCGGTCTTGCCGCCGTGGTTGACGGCGCTGCCGAGGATGACCCCGAGGATGCGGTCACCGTCGCGTTCGGCGGCGGCCAGCGGCTTGAGCAGGACCGCGCCGACGCCCTCGCCGGGGACCATGCCGTCGCCGCCGGCCGCGAAGCTGCGGCACCGCCCGGTGTCGCCGGTGAACCCGCCGGCCGCGAGTTGCCGGTACTTGCGCGGATGTGGGGTGAGGTTCACGCCGCCCACCAGCGCGTAGTCCGCGTTCCCGGCGGCCAGTGCCGTACAGGCGAGATGGATGGCGGTCAGGGACGACGAGCACATGGTGTCGACGGCCAGGCTCGGGCCGTGCAGGTCGAGGACGTACGACACCCGGTTGGCGATCGACGCGTAGCCCATTCCCCCGGCCAGCCCGCGCTCGTCCTCCAGGAGCTGGTAGTGGCCGTACATGACGCCGACGTAGACGCCCACCCGGCTGCCCCGGAGCCGGCCGTGCGGATATCCGGCGTCCTCCAGGGTGTGCCAGGCGGTCTGCAGGAACAGTCTCTCCTGCGGGTCGGTCAGTTCCGCCTCACGCATCGACATCTGGAAGAACCGCGGGTCGAACTCGTCGATGTGGTCGAGGAAGCCACCCCACCGGCTGACCGGCCTGCCGTCCACCTCGGAGACCGCCGACGGATCCCAGCGGTCGGCCGGTACCTCGCGGACGCAGTCCCGGCCGGCCCGCAGGTTGGCCCAGAACGTGTCGACGTCGTCGGCGAGCGGGTACCGGCCGGCCATGCCGATCACGGCGATCCGGGTGTCCGGCGTCGGCGTCGGCCGCTCGGCGGGCTCGACCGTCGCCGCCGGCACGGACGGTGCCGACGGACCGACCACCGGCACGGGCGGGGGTTCGGCGGGCAGCAGGCCCCTGACGCTCTGCGGGTACCGCTCGACCAGGTGGTCGGCGACCTCGCGGATGGTCGGGTGCTCGAACAGCAGGGTGGCCGGCAGGTCCCCCATCCGTTCGGCGAGCAGGTCGGCGATGCGGGGCACGGTCAACGAGTCGACCCCGAAGTTCTCGTACGTCTCGTCCAGCCACAGCCGGTCGCGGGGCACCTGGAGGACCTGGACTAACGCGTCCTTGACGTACTCGCGGGCGGCCTCGACGAGCCGCTGCGCGTCGCCGGGGCGTGGCGGCGACC
>NZ_JBMDWU010000552.1:0-2072 GCF_048594385.1 Micromonospora sp.
CTTAACCACCCGGCCGGCACCGGTGTGCGTGCGCACCGGGGCCGGACGTCTTCCCACCACCGACTCCCACCACCCCCAGTAGGAGTACCGAATGCGACTCACCAGAACAGGGCCGGGCCGGGTGTTCCTGGCCGCCGGCCTGATCGCCGCCGCCACGGCGGTCGCCCTACCGGCCCAGGCCGCGGCGGCCGGCTGCGCGGTCGACTACACCGTCTCGTCCGAGTGGGGCGGCGGCTTCGGCGCGAACGTCGCCGTCACCAACCTGGGCGACCCGATCGACGGCTGGACCCTGACCTGGTCCTACGGGGCCGGGCAACAGGTCACCCAGGCGTGGAACGCCACCGTCACCCAGTCCGGCGCGCAGGTCACCGCCCGCAACGTCAGCTACAACGCCACGATCGGCACCGGCGCCACCGTGTCGTTCGGCTTCAACGGCTCGTGGAACGGCAGCAACCCGAAGCCGACGAGCTTCACCCTCAACGGCACCACCTGCACCGGCGGCACGACCACCCCGCCGCCCACCACACCGCCGCCGACCACCCCACCGCCGACCACGCCCCCGCCCACCACGCCGCCGCCGACCACACCCCCACCGACCACACCACCGCCCACGACGGGCCCGTGGCCGCCGTCGTCCACCTTCAGCAACCCGGTGATCTGGCAGGACTTCGCCGACATCGACATCCTGCGGGTCGACGACACCTACTACTACTCGGCGTCGACCATGCACTACTCCCCCGGAGCGCCGGTGCTGCGCTCCTACGACCTGGTCAACTGGGAGTTCGCCGGCCACTCGGTGCCCAAGCTGGACTTCGGTCAGAAGTACGACATGTCCGGCGGCCGGGCGTACGTCGACGGGATCTGGGCGTCGTTCCTGGGCTACCGCAAGAGCAACAAGACGTTCTACTGGGGCGGTTGCGTCGACTTCAGCAAGACCTACATCTACACCGCGCCGTCGGCCGAGGGGCCGTGGACCCGGCACACCACCCTCAACAGCTGCTACTACGACGCGGGTCTGCTCGTCGACGACAACGACACGATGTACGTCGCGTACGGCAACACGAACATCAGCGTCGCCCAGCTCTCCGCCGACGGGAAGACCCAGGTCCGCTCGCAGCAGGTGTTCACCACCCCGTCGAGCGTGGGCACCCTGGAGGGGGCCCGGTTCTACAAGCGCAACGGCAGCTACTACATCTTCCTCACCCGACCGGCCAACGGTCAGTACATCCTCAAGGCGTCCAGCCCGTTCGGGCCGTACACGATGCAGCAGGTGCTGCTGAACCTGCCCGGACCGATCTCCGGCGGTGGCGTGCCGCACCAGGGTGGTCTGGTGCAGACGCAGAACGGCGACTGGTACTACATGGGCTTCCAGGACGCCTACCCCGGCGGCCGGGTGCCGGTGCTCGCCCCGGTCACCTGGAACTCCAGCGGCTGGCCGGTGATCCAGCTCGTCAACAACGCCTGGGGCGGCTCGTACCCGTACCCGAACGTGCCCCGGCCACCACGCCAGGTCAAACCCATGATCGGCACCGACACGTTCGCCGGCACCACCCTCGGCCCGCAGTACGAGTGGAACCACAACCCGGACGACTCGAAGTGGTCGGTCAACAACGGGCTGCGGCTGCAGACCGCGACCGTGACCAACGACCTCTACTCCGCGCGCAACACGCTGACCCACCGCATCCAGGGACCCCGGTCCACCGCCACCATCGAACTCGACTACTCCACCATGCGCGACGGTGACCGCAGCGGCCTGGCGATGCTGCGCGACCAGTCGGCCTGGATCGGCGTGCGGCGGGACAACGGCGCGACCCGGGTCGCCGTGGTCAACAACCTGACCATGGACAGCAACTGGAACACCACCAACACCGGCACCGAGGTCGCCGGGGCCGGCATCTCCGGCGGCAAGATCTGGCTGCGGATCAACGCGGACATCAGTCCCGGCTCCGGTCGGCAGGCCCGCTTCTCGTACAGCACCGTCGGGGTGACCTTCACCTCGCTCGGCCCCGCGTTCTCCGTCCACAACGCGTGGCAGTTCTTCATGGGCTACCGGGTCGGCTGGTGCATCTACG
>NZ_JBMDWU010000553.1:0-32426 GCF_048594385.1 Micromonospora sp.
GAGGTGGCGGTGCTGGCCCCGGCGTTCCTGGCGCTGCTGATGCTGGCCGGGGTGGCCGGCCGGGTCGCGGTCGCCGACGAGGCGGTGGAGGCGGCGGCCCACGACGCCGCGCGGGCCGCCTCGATCGCCCGCGACGCCGGCGCGGCGGAGAGCGCCGCGCGGTCGGCCGCCCGCCGGCAGCTCGACTGGCGGGGCCTCAACTGCGCCAGCGCACCCCAGGTCACGGTCTGGGGTTCCACCCGCAACTCCGACCACACGTCGCTGGGCGCGGCGTTCCGCACCCAGCTCGGCGAGCCGGCGAGCGTCTGGGTACGGGTGAGCTGCACGGTCTCCTTCGCCGGGATGCGCTTCCCCGGGCTGCCGATGGGCGACAAGCGGGTCGAGGCGACGTTCGGCTCCCCGCTCGACCGTTACCGGAGCCGGCAGTGACCGCCCGCCCCATCGGTGACGAGGGCCGGATCAGCCTGTTCCTGGCCGTTGCCATGATCGGCGTGCTGGCGGTCATCGGTGTCGCGTACGACGGCGCGGGTCAGCTGCGTACCCTGCAACGCGCCGACGACCTGGCCGCCGAGGCGGCCCGCAGCGGCGGCCAGGTGATCGACCGGGCCGCCGCGATCGAGGGCCGACCCAAGGTGATCGACGAGCCGGGTGCCCGCGCGGCCGTCACGCAGTACCTGCGGGGCAACTCCGACGTGACCGGCCAGCAGGTCAGCTTCCCGGTGGTGGCCGGCGAGAAGCAGATCCGGGTACGCGTCACCGTCGTCTACCGCCGGCACCTGCTCGGCCTGATCGGCATGGACCGCACCGTCACCGTGGCCGGCGAGGCGACCGCCCGCACCCTCACCGACCGACCATGAACCCGCTGGCCCGACGGACCCGTCGGCCCACGCACCCGGTGCCCCCGCACCGGCAGACCGTAGGAAGGAGGGCAGCATGACCACACCGCGTGGTTCCACCGCCCGACGAACCGGCCAGTTGCTCACCGGCTTCGGGTCGCTGGTGGTCCTGGTGGCGTTGCTGGTCGGCGCACCGGTGGCGCTGCTCGCCTTCGCCGGCAACCCGCTGCCCGACCACCTGCCCACCCTCAGCGAGGTCGGCACCGTGCTGACCAGCCGGGACGACGGTCAGCTCTTCATCCGGGCGCTCGCGCTGGTGGGCTGGTTCGGCTGGGCGACGTTCGCCTTCTCGGTGCTGGTGGAGATCGGCGCCCAGGTGACCCGCCGGCAGACACCCCGGCTGCCCGGTATGCGCCGGCAGCAGCGGGCGGCGGCGGCCCTGCTGGGTTCGGTCGCGCTGATCATCGCGGCCAGTCCGGCGGCGAGCGCGGCCGTGACGCTGACCCAGCCGATGCCGGCCGCCGCCGGCACCGGGGTGGCGACGACGCTGGACGCCTCGCGTACCGGCCTGGGGGCCGCCCCCAGCGCCGGCATCGGTGGTGCCGCCCTCGGTGCCGCCCCCGGTACCGGTCTCGGCCCCGTCCCCGGTGCCGAGAAGCCGGCCACGAAGCCGGTCTACCGGGTGGCCCGGGGCGACTACCTGGGCGAGGTGGCCGAACGCTACCTGGACGACTTCGACCGCTACCCCGAGGTGGCCCGGCTCAACGACCTGCGCGACGCCGACCGGATCAGGCCGGGCCAGCTCATCCGGCTCCCCGCCGAGGCCGACGACACCGGTGCCCGGCGGCACGCCAGCGGCCACCTCGTCCCGGGTACGCCCCGCAAGCCGTCGCCGCGCCCGCCCGCCACCACCCCCGGCGGCCAGGCCGACCCGCAGCACCAGGGTGCGCCTTCCACGCCGGGCAAGCCGACCAGACCCGCCGCCGCGAAGCCGACCGGTCCGGCCACCCCGAAGCCGGGGAAGATCGGGCCCGCCACCCCGCAGACGGCCACCCCGCAGACCGCCCAACCGCCCGCCGAGCGGCCGGTCGGCGTACCACCGGCGATGGCCGCCGGGGCGTCCCGGGGCACCCCGGACGACCCGATCAACAGGCCGCTGGCCGTATCGGCGGTACTGGCCGTGGCGAGCATCGTCGGCGCGCAGATCGGTGCGGTGCTCGGCCTGCGTCGCCGCCCCGTCCGGGTGACCGCCGGCCGTACCTCGGCCGCCCGGATCGCCGCGGCCCGGATGTCCACCACCGGTCGCACCCCGGGCCGCTCGATGGGCAGCCGCGCCTCCGCCGCCCGGGACCTGGTGACCGGCCGCCACCGCCGCGACTGACCCCTGTCCCACCCCCACCCGCTCCGCCCCGCCGCCGTCCGCCCGCTCCGGCTAGCCCGCCCCAGCGGGGTCGCCCCGGTGATCAAGAGGTTTGCGTCAGGTTGGAGATCGACTTTGACGCAAACCTCTTGATCGACCTCCAAAAGCGAGAGCGGGGGTGTGGAGGCGGGGGCGGGGTTTGGGGGGTTAGGGGAGGCGGGTTTGGAGGGTGCCGTCTACCACGCGGGTGGGGAGGATCTGCTGGTCGGTGGCGGACGGGCCGTGGACGACCTCGCCGCCGTTGAGCCGGAACGCCGAGCCGTGCCAGGGGCAGACCACACAGGCGTGCCCGTCGATCTCCTGCACCTCGCCCTCGCCGAGCGGGCCGCTCTGGTGCGGGCAGCGCTCCAGCATGACGGTGACCTCGTCGCCGTGCCGGTAGAGGATCACCGAGACGTCGTCCACCTCACGGGTCACCAACGTGCGCTGCGGCAGCCCGGCCAGGTCGGCCACCGGCCGCCACCCGTCGCCCATCCGGTGCAGCTCGGAGACGCTCTGGCTGACCTGCGCCCCCTGCTTGTACGCCAGGTGCCCGCCGAGGTACGCCCCGGCGCTCGCCGCGCCCAGCCCCAGGTAGGCCAGGGCCCGTCCGACGCCGTGCCGGCCGGTCAACCGGGCCGCGAGGGAGCCGGCGTAGAGGGTCAGGCCGACGGTGTTGGCGGCGGCGTGCACCAGCCCCACCCGACGCTGGTCCCGGGAGAGTTCCGCCCAGTCGTTGAGCCCGGCCACGGCGGCGGGAACCGCGCTCACGGTGCCCAGCGCGACCAGGGTGGTGGCCGCCCGACGCTGCCCGGGGAGCAGGTCGACCACCGCGGCGCTGATCCAGGCCCCCACCGGCACCTGCACCATCGCCGGGTGCAGCGGATGGCCCAGGAAGACGCCGTGCAGCAGGTCGCGTACCCGCTGCGGGCGCAGGGTCGCCTGGACGGCACGCTGCAACCGGTCGCCGGTACGGTCCAGCGCGGTGGCCTGTTCGAGTTTCGTCATCAACGCTCGCACCCCGTCCGACTTCCCGCCTGACCGGGTCGCAAACCGGGCGACCGGCACCAATCCGGGTTCCCGCCCCGATCGACCCGACAGCGCCCAGGCGACACCATCGACCCCGCAACATCCCGCCACCGGCGTCGCGCATGCGTCGTTTCGGCCACGAAGATCCACTCAACGGAGTCCCGACAGCGGCATCAGCGCCCCGGGACACCGCAACATCGCCCCACCAGCGCCATCCCCCGCCAGCGCCACGCCCCACGGGCGCGGCGCGTGCGGGATGCTGGGGGGATGGCGGTGCATGTTGTCCGGGACGGGGCGGTGACCACGGTGATCCTCGACCGGGCGGCGTCCCGCAACGCCGTCGACGGGCCGACCGCGCGGGCGCTCGCCGACGCGTTCCGCGCGTTCGAGGCCGACCCCGAGGCCCGGGTCGCGGTGCTCTGGGGTGCGGGCGGCACATTCTGCTCGGGTGCCGACCTCAAGGCCATCGGCACGCCCAGCGGCAACCGGGTCGAGCCCGACGGCGACGGCCCGATGGGTCCGACCCGGATGGCACTGTCCAAGCCGGTCATCGCGGCGATCTCCGGGTACGCGGTGGCGGGCGGCCTGGAGTTGGCGCTCTGGTGCGATCTGCGGGTCGCCGAGTCGGACGCGGTGCTCGGGGTGTTCTGCCGACGCTGGGGGGTGCCGCTGATCGACGGTGGCACCGTACGGCTGCCCCGGCTGATCGGCCAGAGCCGGGCGATGGACCTGATCCTCACCGGGCGTCCGGTGCCCGCCGACGAGGCGTACGCGATGGGGTTGGTCAACCGGGTGGTCGCGCCGGGTGAGGCGCGGGCGGCGGCCGAGCGGCTGGCCGCCGAGATCGCCCGGCACCCGCAGACCTGCCTGCGCAACGACCGGGCGTCGGTGCTGGCCGGGGCCGACCTGCCCGAGCCGGAGGCGCTCGCCACCGAACTCGCCTACGGGATGGACTCGCTCGCGTCCGACGCGCCGGCCGGCGCGGCCCGGTTCGCCGCCGGCGCAGGCCGCCACGGCGAGTCACCCGATCCCGGCCGCCACGGCGAGTGACCCGACCCGACCGGCGGCACGCGCCGCCCGGCCGGAGCCGGGCGGCGCGGTGGCTCAGCTCAGGTCGTCCAGGGCGCTCTGGATGGCCCGGTGGAACGTCGGGTACGCGTAGATCATGTGCCGGAGCTGGCTGACCGGTACGGCCGCGTGTACCGCCACCACCAGCGCCGAGAGCACCTCGCCGCCGGCCGGGCCGACCGAGGTCGCACCGATCAGCACCCCCTGGTCGGCGTCGGCGATCACCTTGATGAAGCCGCCCGGCTCGCTCTTGTGGATCCAGCCCCGGGTGGACGACGACAGCTCGGTGAACCCGACCTGCACGTTGATGCCCCGCTCGCGGGCCTGCCGTTCGGTGAGCCCGACCGCGCCCACCTCGGGGTCGGTGAAGGTGACCCGGGGCAGTGCCCGGTAGTCGGCCCGGGGCACGGTGCCGGCGGCACCACTGGGGCCGGCCGCGCCCATCGCCCCTCCGACGGCACTGGCCGCGCCCATCGCGCCACCGACCACGCTGGCGGTGCCGCTGGCGTCGGGGCCGGCCTCGGCCCGCCGGACCCGGTCGAGCACGTCGGCGACCACGATCGACGCCTGGTACATGGCGATGTGGGTGAACGCGCCCTCGCCGGTGACGTCCCCGACCGCCCAGATCCCGTCGGTGACGTGCATCCGGTCGTCCACCGGCAGGTAGCGCTGCCCGGCGTCGATCCCGACGGTGTCCAGCCCCAGCTCGTCCAGGTGGGCCCGGCGGCCGGTGACCACCAGGAGCTGGTCGGCGCTGAACGACCGGTCACCGGCGTGCACGGTGAACGCGTCGCCGTCGTGGTCGATCCGCTCGGCCCGGACGTCGGTGGCGATCTCCACCCCGTCGGCGCGCAACGCGGCGGCGGCCACCTCGGACGACTCCGGTTCCTCCAGGGCGAGGATCCGGCCGGACGCCTCCAGCACGGTCACCCGGACCCCGAACCGGGCGAAGACCTGCGCCAGTTCCGCCCCGATCGCCCCACCACCGAGGACCAGCAGGCTCGCCGGCAGCTCCGCCGCCTCGATCGCCTGGTGGTTCGTCCAGTACGGGGTGTCGGCCAGCCCGTCGATCGGTGCGATCGAGGGGCGGGTTCCGGTGCCGAGGACGATGCCGTGCCGGGCCTGGAACACCTGGTCACCGACCCGGACCCGGCCGGGGCCGTCCAGCCGCCCGCTGCCGCGCAGGAACCGGCCGCCCTTGCCGGTGAACCGGTCCACGGCGGCCCGGTCGTTCCAGTCGTCGGTGGCCTCCTCCCGGATGCGTTTCGCCACCGCCGCCCAGTCGGCCCTGACCTGCGCCGATCCGGCCAGCCCGTCGACCCGACGGGCCTCGGCCAGGGCGTTCGCCGCCCGGATCATCATCTTGCTGGGGATGCAGCCCCAGTACGGGCACTCCCCGCCGACCAGGTCCCGTTCGACGCCGACGACGCTCAGGCCGGCCTCGGCGAGCCGCCCGGCCACCTCCTCGCCGCCCACGCCGAGCCCGACCACGACCACGTCCACCAGTTCCGGCTCTGCCATCCCGCCAGCATTCCGCACGGCCCCGCCGCCGGCCACCGCTCCACCCCGGAATTCCCGCCCAAGTGCGCCCGGCCGGGCCAGCGCAGCCGGACCGGGTCAACGCAAGCCGGGCCGGGCCAGCGCAAGCCGGACCGGGCCAGCGCAAGCCGGACCGCGTCAGCGCAGCCAGACCGGGTCGGCGCCGGGCACCTCCAGCGGCGGCGGGTAGTCGAGGGTGCGACGGACCTCGGTGGGCAGCCGCCACGGCTGGTGCACGGCCTTGCCGGCGACCGTCGCCAGCTCCGGCACCCAGCGGCGCACGTACGCGCCGTCGGGGTCGTAGCGTTCGGCCTGGCGGACGGGGTTGAGTCCCCGGTAGGGGCGGCTGTCGTTGCCGGTGCCGGCCACCCACTGCCAGTTGCCGGAGTTGTCGGGCACGTCGCCGTCGAGCAGCCAGCGGGAGAAGACCGCGAGGCCGGGCCGCCAGTCGAGGCCGAGCACCTTGGTCAGGTAGCCGGCGGTGATCAGCCGGGCCCGGTTGTGCATCCAGCCCTCGGCGTGCAGTTGGCGCATGCCGGCGTCCACGATCGGCATCCCGGTGCGGCCGTCGGTCCAGGCGTCCAGTGCCGCCGCGTCGTACCGCCAGTCCTCGGTGGCCCCGCGCCGGTACGCCTTCGCCGCGATCTCCGGGAAGGCGGCGGTGACCTGGTGGTAGAAGTCCCGCCAGCAGAGCTGCCTGACGAACGGGTGCCCCCGGTCGTCGGCCCGGTTCGCCACCGTCAGCGGGGACAGGCAGCCGAACCGCAGGTACGGGCTGAGTCGGGAGGTCTCGTCGGCGGCCAGGTCGTCGTGGATGTCGTCGTACCGGGAAAGGGTGGGCAACCACTGCGTGAGCCGGCGCCGCCCGACGGACTCGCCGCCGACCGCGGCGTCCGGCGACTCCCCCTGCGGTGCCGCCGGCAGCCGACCGACGGCGATCCCGGCGGGCAGCGTGACCCGCCGGGGCGCGGCCAGTTCCTCCCGCCACCGCGCCCCCGACCAGACCCGGTGGTACGGGGTGAACACCCGGTAGTGGTCGCCGCCGCCGGGTCGCAGCTCCCCCGGTTCGACGACGGTCACCCCGGGGAACAGCCGCAGGAACAGCCGGTGCCTGTCGCACTCGGCGCGCAGTCGCCGGTCCCGGCGGTGGGCGTAGCGGCTGACGTCGGCGGACAGTCCGATCCCCTCGGCGTCGACCTCGCGGGCGAGCCGGATCGTCTCGGCCACCGGGTCGCCCCGGCGGATCACCAGGTCCCCGCCGAGGGTGCGCAGGGTGTCCCGCAGTTCGGCGAGGCACTGGTGCAGGAAACGGTTGCGGTTGGGCGAGTGGCCGGCCAGCGCCGGGTCGAGGACGTACAGCGGCACCACCCGGTCGAACGCGGCGCAGGCCGTCGCCAGGGCCGGGTGGTCGTGCACCCGCAGGTCGCGGGTGAACAGCACGACCGCCGTACGGCCGCTCACGACACCGCCGGGCCGGGCACCACGACCGGGGTGCCGGTACGGGTGAGCAGCGCCTTCGCCGCCACCGCGAGCCGTCGCCGCTGGGGCACCACGGCCCGCTGGGCGAACACGTCGTAGTCCTGGGCGGCGACCTCGTCGAGGATGCCGCCGTAGAGGGCGTAGGCGGTGCGCATGCACGCCTGGGAGGCGGGGGCGAGCAGGGTGATGCCCGGCGCGGCGGCGGCGTAGTGGGCCTGGGCGCGGGTCACCTCGTACTCGACGAGGTCACGGATGCGGTCGGTGCTGCGGCCGGCGGCCCGCGCGGCGAGCAGGTCCTCGCGGGTGACGTTGAACTTGGCCAGGTCCTCGTCGGGCAGGTAGGTGCGGCCCCGGTCGAGGTCCTCGGCGACGTCCCGGATGAAGTTGGTGAGCTGGAAGGCGAATCCGAGCTGCCGGGCCGGCTCGCGGGCGGCGACCGGGTCGGAGCTGCCGAGGATGGGCAGCATCATGGTGCCGATGACCGCCGCCGAGCCCTCCATGTAGTCGAGCAGGTCGTCGTAGGTCGGGTAGGCCATGACGGTCAGGTCCATCGCCATGCTGCGCAGGAACGACGCGAAGTCGGCGCGGTCCAGGTCGAACACGGCGATGGTGTGCAGCACCGCCGGCAGCAGCGGGTCGTCGACCGGTTCGCCGTGCAGTCCGGCGACGAAGCGGGCACCCCAGGCGTCCAGGCGAGCTGCGCGTTCGGCGGGTGGCAGGTCCTCGGTGCGGTCGACGATCTCGTCGGCGTAGCGGGTGAATCCGTACAGGGCGTGCACGTGCCGCCGTTTCCATGCGGGCAGCAGCCGGGTGGCGAGATAGTAGGTGCGGCCGTGATGTTTGTGCAGCTCCTGGGAGCGGGCGTAGGCAGCGGTGAGATCGGTGTCCACCCGGGCCTCCTCGGATTCGACGCAGCAATCGACGCAACTCGTAACCCTAGGGTACGCTCCCCCACATGGCCAACGACGCAGTTGCGGGTAATGCGCTCCGCGTCGCACCGGAACAGCCGGGAGCGACGGACGATCCGGTCCGCGGCGTACTGGCCGCTTACGCCCGTGACCTGGTCAACGGGGTCGACGAGACGTTGTCGGCGTTCCTCGCCCGGGAGGTCGACGCACTGACCGAGATCGACGCAGCGATGGGCGGTTTCGCCGCGACGGCACGCGACTGCGTGCTGGCCGGCGGCAAGCGGGTCCGCCCGACCTTCGCCTACTGGGGATGGCGGGGGGTGGTGGGCGGCGACGAGCCGTTGCCCACGGTGCTGCCCGCGCTCGCCGCACTGGAACTCCTGCACACCTTCGCCCTGGTGCACGACGACGTGATGGACGCCTCCGACACCCGGCGCGGCCTGCCCACCGCGCACCGGGCCGCCGCCGAGCGGCACGTCACCGCCGGCCACACCGGTGACCCGCACCGGTTCGGCGAGTCGGTCGCCGTCCTCATCGGCGACCTCTGCCTGGTCTGGGCCGACCGGCTACTCGCCCACGCCGCCCTGCCGCCGTCCCGGCTCATGGAGGTGCGGCGCTGCTACGACCAGATGCGGGTCGAGACCATCGCCGGGCAGTACCTCGACGTGCTCGGCGAGAACGACGCGGCGAACTGGTCGGTGGACCGGGCGCTGCGGGTGGCCCGCTACAAGACCGCCAGCTACACGGTGCAGCGTCCCCTGCTCTTCGGCGCCTGTCTGGCCGGCACCGACGCCGACGCGCCGCTGATCGCCGCGTACACCCGGTACGGGCTGGCGGTCGGTGAGGCGTTCCAGCTCCGCGACGACCTGCTCGGCGTCTACGGCGACCCGGCCACCACCGGCAAGCCGGCCGGCGACGACCTGCGTACCGGCAAGCCGACCACGCTGTTGATGCTCGCCCGGCAACTCGCCACCGGCGGCCAGCGGCGCGCGTTGGAGCGGTCCGGCAACCCCACCTCCGTCCGGGAGCTGGCCCGGCTGGCCGACCTCGTCGCCGACACCGGGGCGGTCGCCCGGGTGGAACACATGATCTCCGACCGGGTCGCCGACGCGCTGGCCGCGCTGGAGACCGCGTCGATCGACGAGACCGCGCGCACCGCGCTGACCGGTCTCGCCACCGCCGCCACCACGCGGCGGGCTTGATGGGCAACTTCGTGAAGGAGGTGGTCGCGTGCGGACCGTGACGGGACGTACGGACCGGGTGGTGGTCGTGGGCGCTGGCCTGGGCGGGCTGGCGTGCGCGCTGCACCTGGTCGGCAGCGGCCGGCAGGTGACCGTGCTGGAACGCGAACCGGTGCCGGGCGGTCGGGCCGGCCGGCTCAGCGTCGACGGGTACGAGTTCGACACCGGTCCCACCGTGCTCACCATGCCCGACCTGATCGCCGAGGCGCTGGGAGCGGTCGGCGAGGAGCTGCACGACTGGCTCGACCTGACCCCGCTGGACCCCGCCTACCGGGCCTACTACCCGGACGGCTCCACGCTGGACGTGATCACCGACACCGCCCGGATGGCGGCCGAGATCTCCCGGGTCTGCGGCCCGCGCGAGGCCGACGGCTACCTGCGGTTCGTCGACTACGCCCGCAACCTGTGGAACTGGGAGCGGGCCGACTTCATCGACCGCAACCTGGACGCCCCGACCGACCTGCTCACCGGCAACCTGCTGAAGCTGCTGGCGAACGGGGCGTTCCGCCGCCTCCAAACCAAGATCAACCAGTTCTTCTCCGACCCGCGCACCCAGCGGATCTTCTCCTTCCAGGCGATGTACGCCGGGCTCGCGCCGCACGACGCGCTGGCCATCTACAGCGTCATCGCGTACCTCGACTCGGTGGCCGGGGTCTACTTCCCGCGCGGCGGCATCCACGCGGTCTCCAAGGGGATGGCCGGCGCGGCCGAGAAGCACGGCGTCCAGATCCGGTACGACACCACGGTCGCCCGGGTGGAGACCGCCAACGGCCGGGCCACCGGCGTGGTCACCGCCGACGGCGAGCTGATCCCGGCCGACGTGGTGGTGCTCAACCCGGACCTGCCGGTCGCCGACCGCGACCTGCTGCCCGAGGGTCGGCAGCGGAAGCTGACCTACTCGCCGTCCTGCGTCGTCCTGCACGTCGGATCGACGCAGGGGTATGGGAAGATCGCTCATCACAACATCCACTTCGGACGGTCCTGGAAGGGCACCTTCGACGAGGTGATCGGGCGCGGTGAGCTGATGACCGACCCGTCGCTGCTGGTCACCAACCCGAGCCGGACCGACCCGTCGGTCGCCCCGGCCGGCCGGCACACCTACTACGTGCTGGCCCCGGTGCCCAACCTCGACCGGGCCCCGTTCGACTGGCGGGGTGACCTGAGCCGGCGCTACGCCGACCAGCTCGTCGCCACGCTGGAGGAACGCGGGTACGTCGGGTTCGGCGCCGGCATCGAGGTGTTGCGTACGATCACCCCCGCCGAGTGGGAGGAGCAGGGAATGGCCGCCGGTACGCCGTTCGCCGCCGCGCACAGCCTCTTCCAGACCGGGCCGTTCCGCCCGTCCAACCTGCACCGCAGCCTGCCCAACGTCGTCTTCACCGGTTCCGGCACCCAGCCCGGCGTGGGCGTGCCGATGGTGCTGATCTCCGGCAAGCTGGCCGCCAACCGCATCACCGGCGCGGGTCGGTGACCGCGTGAAATCCCGGGAGGGCCACCTCGTCGAGCTGGTCGACGACACCGGCCAGGTGCTCGGCGAGGCCACCGTCGCCGCCGCCCACCAGGCGCCCGGGCGGCTGCACCGGGCCTTCTCTGTGCTGCTGGTCGACCCGGACGGCCGGGTGCTCCTGCAACAACGGGCCGCGGTCAAGACCCGGTTCCCGCTGCGCTGGGCCAACTCCTGCTGCGGGCACCCGCTGCCGGGCGAGTCCCTGGCCGAGGCGGCGAACCGCCGGCTCGCCGAGGAGTTGGGCACCGGGCCGGTGTCGTTGACCGAGGTCGGCGTCTACCTCTACTACGCCGAGGACCCGGCCACCGGTCGGGTCGAGTTCGAGTACGACCACGTGCTCCGGGCCGACGTGCCGGCCGACCTCCCCCTCGGGCCCGACCCGGACGAGGTGGCCGAGCTGCGCTGGGCCGACCCGACCCGGTTGATGGCCCAGATCGACGCCGACCCGCGCACGTACTCCCCCTGGCTCGGCGGGGTGGTGAGCCGGCTGCTCCACCCGACCGGTCCCGACGCCCCCACCGGCGGTCCCCGTGCCGCCCCCACCACCCCGTCCGGCCACCGGGTGGACCACGCGTCGGAGCGGTCGGGTGGTCGATGAGCCGCTGAGCGCGGGGGCCGTGGCACGCCGGCTGGGTGTGGCGGTCACCACGCTGCGCACCTGGCACCAGCGCTACGGCCTCGGCCCCAGCCAGCACGTCCCGGGCCACCACCGGCGCTACACGCCCGCCGATCTGGCCCGCCTGGAGATCATGCGCAAGCTCACCGCCGAGGGGGTCACCCCGGCGGAGGCGGCCCGCTGGGCGAAGCAGAGTCCCGTCGTCCCCGGTCCCGGGGTCGCCTCCCGGCTGCGGGCGGGCGCCGGGCGCGACGGCGGCGGGCAGACCATCCCGGTCGGCCGGGCCGGTCCGGCCGCCCGGGGACTGGCCCGCGCCGCCATGCGGCTGGACTCGGCGGTGATCAGCGACACTATCTCGGACGCCCTGGCCACCGACGGGGTCGTCGCCACCTGGGAGGGGCTGCTGCGGCCGGTGCTGGCCGGCATCGGGGAACGGCACGTCGCCACCGCCGGCCTGATCGACGTGGAACACCTGGTGTCCCGGTGCGTCTCCGAGGCGTTCGCGGCGGTCGCCCGGGCCGGCCGGCCCACCGGGCCGGCCCGCATCCTGCTCTCCTGCGCCGACGAGGAGCAGCACACCCTGCCGCTGGAGGCGCTCGCCGCGGCGCTGGCCGAGGCGGGGGTGAGCTACCGGATGCTCGGGGCCCGGGTGCCGGCGGCGGCGCTCGTCGAGGCGGTCAACCGGACCGGGCCGGCGGCCGTGGTGGTCTGGTCGCACACCCGGCCGACCGCCGACCCGGCGCAGCTGTCCGCACTGCTCGCGGTGCCCCGCCGGCCGCTGCTGGTGCTCGCCGCCGGGCCGGGCTGGCGGGCCGACACGCTGCCCGCCGGGGTGGTCCGCCCGGTCGACCTGGCCGAGGCGGTCTCGCTCGCGCTGGCCGTACGGGACTCGCTGGACCAGTCGACGGGGGCCGACCGGACCTGACACATTTCGCTTTCGTGAACTACCGTCGGGGCCGTCCGCGTACCCCATCCCCCGGAGTGACGATGCGTTCACGCCCCGTTCTGGCGGTCGCCCTCGGCCTGCTCCTGCTGGTCGCCGGCTGCGGCGACCAGCACCGGAACGTCCGGCCGGCAGCGGCGCCCGCCCCGACCACCACCGCACCGGAGCCGGCCCACACCCCGTCGCCGAGGCCGGTGCCCACCACCAAGCCGAAGCCCCGGCTCCGGCCGAAGCCCAAGACGCTGCCCGCCGGGCTGCGCAAGGCGACCGGGGTACGCGCCGTGGCGTTGACCTTCGACGACGGCCCCGACCCGACCTGGACGCCCCGGGTGCTCAACCAGCTCCGGGCGAACAAGGTCAAGGCGACGTTCTGCGTGGTCGGCACCCAGGTGCGCAAGCACCCGGAGCTGGTGGCCCGGATCGTCCGGGAGGGGCACCAGCTCTGCAACCACAGCTGGCACCACGACGTCGACCTGGGCCGCCGGCCGGTCGCCGACATCCGGGCCGACCTGGTGCGCACCAACCAGGCCATCACCAAGGCGGTCCCGGGCGCGAAGGTGCCGTTCTACCGGCAGCCCGGTGGCCGGTGGACCCCGGAGGTGGTGCAGGTCGCCAAGGAACTCGGCATGCGGTCGCTGCACTGGACCGTCGACCCCCAGGACTGGGCGAAGCCCACGTCCGGGGTGATCTCCGGACGGATCAAGAGTGCCTCCCGCCCCGGTGCGGTGGTGCTGATGCACGACGGCGGGGGTGACCGGAGCCGCACCCTGAGCGCCGTTCCGCAGGTCATCGGCGACCTCAAGCGCCGTTTCGGCATCGCTCCACCTCGCTGACCTGCTATTTTGCCGGGCCGCAACCCGGTGGGCATACCGGTTTGGTCGACCGCCGGGGCATGGCATATGCTTCTCATGCCTCCGGCGGGGCCGGATGGGAGCAAGTCCGCTTGAAGTTGCGAGTGTGCAATGATGGCGGGGCCGCCCTCATCGTCTAGCGGCCCAGGACGCCGCCCTTTCAAGGCGGTAGCACGGGTTCGAATCCCGTTGGGGGCACGATCCGGCCCAGCCGGAGGCAACAGAGCAAGGTCCTGTGGAGCAGTTGGAGTGCTCGCCGCCCTGTCAAGGCGGAGGTCGCGGGTTCAAGTCCCGTCAGGACCGCCAGCGCCGACGCCGCGTGTACCAATGCGCGGCGTTCTGCGTATCGGGACGCGGCACCCTGTCGGCGGAGACCCCGCCCTCCGGGTACCATGTCCCGGAGTACCAGGCCAGGTAGCTCAGTTGGTACGAGCGTCCGACTGAAAATCGGAAGGTCGGCGGTTCGACCCCGCCCCTGGCCACATAGCCTTTCGCCGGGCTACAGAGAGCGGTGACCTGCGGAAACGCGGTCACCGTTTTCGTGTATCCGGGCCTGCCCGGCATCGATCACCGCCGTGGACCGCCCATCCCGGGACATCCAGGAGCCTCGCTGCCCACTGACCGGAATGAGCCGGTAGATGGCGCTGCGCAGCGCACCCCCAGCCGGTATGGTCCGGGCCTATGGGACAGCAGAAGCCAGATCCGGAGGGCGTCCATCAGGACGTCGACCGGTACTCGCTGCGCTGCACCCTCCTCGTCCCCGCCCCGGCGGAGCAGGCGTTCGCGGTCTTCACCGGTTCGCTGGCCGACTGGTGGGTCCGTGAGTACACCTGGTCCGGGCCGGCGGCGCTGGCCGAGCTGGGGATGGAACCCCGGGCCGGCGGCATGCTCTACGAGATCGGCCCGTACGGCTTCCGGGGCGACTGGGGGCGGGTGCTCACCTGGGACCCGCCGCGGCGGCTCGTGTTCACCTGGCAGCTCGGCCCCGACCGGGTGCCGGTGCCCGATCCGGCGCGGGCCAGCGAGGTGGAGGTGCTGTTCCTGCCGGACGAGTCCGGGCGGACCCGCGTCGAGCTGGAGCACCGCCACTTCGACAGGCACGGTGAGGCCGCCGAGGGCTACCGGGCGGCGTTGACCGCCGGCTGGTACGAACTGCTCGGCCGCTCCCAGGGCACCGTCATCCGGACCGCCCCCGACCCGCTCTGAGGGGCGGGGGCACCACGCGGAAGGACCGGGCCGGTCAGCGGGGCGGACCGCCGAGGGGCGTCCGGCCGGTCGGGCGACCGACCGGATCGGGGCCGCCGAGGTCGGCCCGGTGGCCGCCCGCCGCGCCCGCGCCGAAGCCGGAGCCGGCGAGCCGGCGGGTCGGCGCGGTACGCAGCCGGGGGTAGACCTCGGCGACCCGGCGGGCCACCCGGTCCGAGCGGTCGGCCAGCACCAGCGCCACCGACGGGGCGTCGCGTTCCGCCGCCGCGCCCGTCTCGGCGGCCCGTAACCGTTCGGCGACCACCCGGGCGAAGCCGGCCAGCCAGGAGCGGCGGAAGGCGGCCGGCTGCTCACCGGGCGGCACGGCGGTGCCGGCGAGACCGTGTGCGGCCTGCACGAGCAGCGAGGTGAACAGCAGGTCGACCCGTTCCAGGTCGCTGGCGAAGCCGAACAGGTGCAGCGTGAACCCGCTGCCGTCCGGTCGGCGTACGCAGCGGCAGCGCAGCGGGTCGGCCACCGCCGCGAGCAGCCCGGCCTTGTCCCGGGCGTACGGGGCGACGACGTCGACCACCCGGTCGCCGACCGGGTCGGTGGTGGGGTCGCGGGCAGCCAGTAGGGCCCGGTCGACGCCGTACCGGGCGATCAGCTCGGTGGCCTTGGCGGTGAACGCGGCCGACTCGGCGGGGGTGCAGGCCGGGTCCTCGGCCTGGGCCAGGAGCTTGCGCACCTTGCTGAGCATCGCCTCGGACATGCGTCACTGGTACCACAGCGGGTTCACGGTTCTGTCACAGCGGGATCAGAGATCGACAGATATCATCGCCACTCACCGCACCCTGTCCACGACTCAGGGTCCGCCCTCTTCCCTGGAGGCACCACCATGGCATCCCGGACCGCCCGCCTGACCGCGCTCACCGCCACCCTGCCCCTGCTCTGGTTCGGCACACCCGCCCAGGCCGCCCCGGAGGCGAACCTCTCCGCGTCGGCCGCCACCTGCTACGGCGGGGCGGTCCGGTCGTACTTCCAGGTCGGCGGATGGGGCGGGGACGCCGGGCCGTACAAGGCGAGCACCAGGTGCAAGGACGTCAACGTCAAGAACAGCAGCGAGTTCGGCACCGAGGCGTGCGTGGTCTTCATCGACAAGACCAACAAGTGCAACTACCTCACCTATCTGCCGGCGAAGTCGGACTGGATCACCGTCGCCACCAACGTGCGCGACGGCGCGAACTTCAAGGTCCGCTTCACCAACCTGCGCTACGAGTACGAGCCGCTGGTGGCGTACCACGCGTACTGAGCCGCGCCGCCGGCCCTGCCGCTGACGGGCGGTGGGGCCGGGCGGGTCAGCCGGCCCGGCTGCGCAGCGTCGCCACCGCCGAGCCGGCGAGGGTGAGCAGGCAGTCCGGCAGTTGCCCGTCGGCGACCGCCGCTCCGAACAGCGCCTCGCCGGTGTCGGCGTCGTGGTTGGCGTACGCACTGACGAACCGGGCCACCCAGCGGGTGTCGTACCCCGCCTCGTCGATGCCGGGGAAGTCCAGCGCGCACGCGCCGGGCGGCGGCGGGTCACCGACCATCGTCGCGGCCAGGGTCCAGGCGACCGTGTACGCACCGGCGAGCCCCGACCGGTCCACCACGGCGTCGAATGTGCCGACCACGGCGGCGCCGTCCCCGGTCAGCGCCGAATGGAGTACGGCGGTAGCGTCGGCGAGCGTCTGATCCGGTACGTCGGTCACCTGCGGCACAGTAGGACGCCAGGTCAAGCGGTCGGGCACCGGAAACGGTGACCACCTGGCGGGACGACGTGACGGAGCGTGCGTTGCACTGTCGGGCCGGCGACGAGGGCCGCCTCCCTGGTCCCACGGCCCCCGCCGGCACGCTATGGTGCGCACCGGACCTGCGCCGGAGGAAGGACCACCATGCTCGTAACCCGCGGCCCGCGCGCGGCCGTCCTGGCGGCCTGTGCGTCGTTGCTGCTCGCCGTCAGCGCGTGCGGGACGACCGACGACAAGCCCGAGGAAGCGGACACCCCGCAGGTGCGCCTGTACGGCACCGACGGCAACATGCTCAACTCCTTCGCCGCCGAGCTGAAGGACCGGGCCGACCTCGTCGACGGCATGAAGGGCACCACCCCGCTCACACCGCTCAGCGACGACTTCAAGCAGCGGCTGCGCTCCATCGACCCGAAGTTGACCGACTACCTCTATGCGGCGGAGTCGTACGACGCGGTCATGATCAGCGCGCTCGCCGCCCAGCTCGCGGGCAGTACCGACCCGGCGGACATCGCCAAGCAGATCGTCGGGGTGACCACCAACGGTCAGCGCTGCACGGACGCGGCGAGCTGCCTGACCCTGGCCCGGGACGGTCAGGACATCGAGTACCGTGGCCCGTCGCTGAACCGGGCCGGGTTCACCGATCTCGGTGAGCCGGCCACCGCCAGCTACGCGACCCTGCACTTCGACAACCAGAAGATCAACGACGCGAAGACCGAGTTCGTCGGTGCGGGCGACGAGTCCGGGGTGAGCACCAAGGCCGCGCCGAAGCCGAAGAAGCAGCGGGGCGGGCGCAACGACCGCAGCGACGGCTCCCCGCTGATCCTCGGTGGCCTGCTGCCCAAGACCGGTGACCTGGCCCTGGCGAACCCACCGCTGGCGGCCGGCGTGGCGCTGGCGATCAAGGAGATCAACGCCGCGGGTGGGGTGCTCGGCGACCCGGTGACCTGGTTCGACGGTGACGACGGCACCAACCCGGCCGTCGCCAAGGCCACCGTGGCCTCGCACGTCAGGAACAAGGTCCAGGTCATCATCGGGGCCGCCGCGTCGGGAATCTCCGCCGCCGTGCTGCCGGACGTGGTGGCGGCCGGCAAGATCCTGTTCTCGCCGTCCAACACCGACGCGGGGTTGAGCCAGGCCGACGACAAGGGCCTCTACTTCCGGACCGCCCCGCCGGACAGCCTCCAGGGCCGGGCGCTGGCCGACGTGATCCTCCGCGACGGCCCGCACAAGATCGTGGTGGTGGCCCGCAAGGACTCCTACGGCGAGGGCCTGCAGGAGACCGTCCGCGCCGAGCTGGAACGGGCCGGCTTCGGCACCGACCGGGTGCGGCTGCTCACCTACGAGCCGCCGGCCGACGCCAAGGCCCCGCCGGTCGACTTCGGCAGCCTGGCCGGCGAGATCAAGGACTACAAGCCGGAGGCGGTGCTGGTCATCGGCTTCGGTGAGTCCGCCGGACTGATCAGGGCGCTGGCCGACGCGGGCGTGCCGATCCGGCACTGACGCGACACCGGCGGGGGCGGCACCGGGTGCGGTGCCGCCCCCGCCGACGTTCAGCGGGGGCGGCGACGTTCCAGGAAGTCGGTCATCCGGCGGTGCTTCTCCTCGTCCTCGAAGAGCACCGCCTGGCTGACCAGGTCGAGCTGCGGGTGGGCACCGGGCGGGGCGTCCACCGCGAGCTTGGTCAGCCGCAACGCCAGCGCCGAACCCTTGGCCATCTCGTCGAGCAGCCCGTGCGCGGTGGGCAGCAGCTCGGCCGGCTCGGCCACCACCCGGTTGACCAGGCCGATCCGCAGCGCCTCGTCGGCGTCGACCCGCCGGCCGGTGAAGAGCAGTTCCTTGGCCCGGCCCTCGCCGACCAGGGCCGGCAACCGGTGGGTCGCCCCCGCGCCGGCCAGGATGCCCAACCGCACCTCCGGCTGACCGAAGACCGCCCGCGCCGTGCACACCCGCAGATCGCAGGCGTACGCCAGCTCAGCGCCACCGCCCAACGCGGGGCCGTCCACGGCGGCCACGCTCGGCATGGGCAGGGCCCGGAGCCGGGCGAAGGCCGCCGAGTTGATCGCGGCGAGAGCGTCCAGCCGACCCCGCTCACGCAGCTGACCGATGTCGGCCCCACCGGCGAAGAGCCCGTCCGTGCCGCCGGTGAGCAGCAGCAGCCGGGGCCGGGCCTCCAGCGCGGCGCAGACGCCGTGCAGCGCGCCGATCAGGTCGGCGTCGATGGCGTTGCGTTTCTCCGGCCGGTCCAGCGTCACCACCACCCGGTCGGGCAGCTCCTGCACCCGTAGCCCGCTCACTGCCGGCGACCGTCCTTCCACGTGTAGAAGCCCTGGCCGGACTTCTTGCCGAGTTTCCCGGCGGCGACCATCTCGACCAGCAGCGGCGGTGGGGCGAACCGGTCGCCGTAGGCGGCCTGCAGGGTACGGGCGATGTCCAGCCGCACGTCCAGCCCGACGAGGTCGGTCAGCTCCAACGGGCCGACCGGGTGCCGGTAGCCGAGCACCATCGCCTTGTCCACGTCGGCCGGTGCGGCCACCCCGTCGGCGACCATCCGGATCGCCTCCAGGCCGAGGGTCACCCCGAGTCGGGAGGTGGCGAAGCCGGGCAGGTCGCGTACCACGACGGGGTCCTTGCCCAGCCGGCCGGCGAGCGCGACGGCCGCCACGGTGGTCTCGGGTGCGGTGGCCGCGCCGACCACCACCTCCAGCAGGGTCATCGCCCAGACCGGGTTGAAGAAGTGCAGCCCGAGGAAGGACTCCGGCCGGGCCAGCCCCTCGGCCAGCTCGCCGATGGGGATGCTGGAGGTGTTGCTGCCCAGCAGCGCCGGGCGCAGCCGTTCCGCCTCGGCGAGCACCGACCGCTTCAGGTCGGGCCGCTCGGGCACCGCCTCGACGATCACCTCCGGTGCCGGGGCGACCTCGGCGAGCGCCCCCCGCAGGGTGATCCGGTCCCGCTGCGCGGCGGCGGCCTCGGCGTCGAGCTTCCCGCGCTGCACCGCCCGTGCGCACAGCTCGTCGAGGCGGGTGGCGGCGGCCTCGGCCCGCCCCCGGTCCACCTCGACCAGTTCGACCGCGTAGCCCGCGCCGGCCGCCACGTAGGCGATGCCGAGCCCCATCGTGCCGGCCCCGACGACGACAAGACGACTCATGGACGCTCCCTCACTGCGTACGGCGGCGTGCGGGGTCTCCGGCACGCCCTGCCGCTCGCTCCGCTGGCTCATGGGTGCGACCCTATGCAGCACCGTTCCCGGCGGCATGCGTGGGGGACCGCCGCACCGGGTACTGACGGCCCAACGTCAAGGGAAGGAACCAGTCGACATGAGCCAGGCACCGGAGACCGTGGACAGCGGCACCACCGACGGCACGGCGGTCGTGGAGACGCGCGGCGACGAGCGCATCGACCTGCTCCGCGCCGACACCAACAACGACGGCAAGACCGACGTGTGGGTGGTGGACACCGACGGCGACGGCCGGGCGGACCTGTTCCAGTTCGACACCGACGGTGACGGCAAGGTCGACATCACCATGGTCGACATCGACGAGGACGGCACCCCGGACGAGGTGGTCGACGGCGACGGCGGCCTCCCCCCGGAGCCGCTCCCGCCGACCGTCCAGGTCTGACGCGGACGCGGGGGCCCGACCGGGCCCCCGCTCACCGCCCGGCGGCCAACCGCAGGGTGGCCAGGTAGTACGGGGCGTCGCGGTCGTCCACGTCGGTCAGCCGCCATCCGGTGCCCCGGACCAGTTCGGCCAGCTCCTCGGCGGAGCAGACCAGGTAGTCGAACCACTGCGTGCCGAGTTCGCGGTAGCGCAGCCGCAGCCGCAGCTGCCCGCCGAGCCGCCCCCGCTGCCGGTTGCGCTCGTGGTAGCCGGTGTGCACCGGGTCGGTGGTGCCGTACGGGTCGGTGCCGTGCGCGATGACCTGCGCGCCGGGCCGGGCCAGGGCGGCCAGCGCGGCGAGGAACGCCGGAGCCCGCTCCCGCCCCTCGAACAGCCCCAGGTTGTTGCCGAGCAGCAGGAACGTGTCGTAACGCCGGCCGTCGGCGACGTGCTCGTCGACGGTGCCGAGGACGAGGTCCCGGACGCCCCGGTGCCGGCTGACCCGCAGCGCCCCGGGCGAGGTGTCCAGCCCGGTGACGGGGATGCCGCGCTCCTGGAGCACCAGCGCGATCCGCCCGCCCCCGACGCCGACGTCCAGGGTGGCGCCCCGGGTCCGCTCCACAGCCCGGTGGTCGTACGGCTGCCAGTGTTCCGGCCCGTCGAGGTAGTGCGCGGCGGGGGCCCCGTTGACCAGTCCGTCGTCCCGTTCGATGATCTCGATGACCGGTCGGGGCAGCCGCCCGCCGACCAGCGGCCGGGGGCCGATTCCGGTGTGCACCGCATACGCGTCACGCAGCAGTTCGCCGAACACGTCGCCGAGTCGAGGTTCTCCGGTCACGACCTGCACGGTATCCGGGTCCGTCCGCCGTATCCTGGGCGGCGTGACCGACCTGGACCGCCTGGCGGCGGAGAAGTACGTCCTGTTGACGACGTTCCGCAAGGACGGCCGTGCGGTGTCCACCCCGGTCTGGGCGGTCCGCGACGACGACACGCTGGCGGTCTGGACGGTCGCCGACTCGGGCAAGGTGAAGCGGATCAGGCGGGACGGCACGGTGACGGTGGCCCCGTGCGACGTGCGCGGCCGTCCGCTGGGTGACGCGGTGCCGGGTCACGCGGTGCTCTGCGGCCCGCAGGAGAGCAGCCGGATTCGCGACCTGCTCAAGCGCAAGTACCGGCTGCTGGGGCGGTTGACCCTGCTCGGCAGCCGGCTACGCCGGGGTGAGGCGGGCACCATCGGCATCCGGGTCAGCCTGACGGGCCCGCCGGGGTGACCGATCCGGCCGCTGGCCTGCCGGAGGGTGACCCATGGGTGGAGACGACTCAGGGGCGGTGGTACGTCGCTGCTGCGACGTCCGCCCGCCCCTGAGGTCCGTAACGTTCTGACCGGGTCAGTCCCCCTGGCGCTGCTGGGGGATCTGGCCCTGTAGCAACGCCCGCACCTCCGACTCACGGTACCGACGGTGTCCGCCCAGGGTTCGGATCGCGCTGAGCTTCCCCGCCTTGGCCCACCGGGTCACCGTCTTCGGGTCGACACGGAACATCGACGCCACCTCGGCCGGCGTGAGTAGCGGCTCTGGTTCGTGCGTTCGCGATGCCATCGGTCACTCCTCCACATGGATAGACATCGGCCGGGGTCCCGCCGGCCGACGCGTCTCCCATGGTCCGGCTAGTCCCCGATGTCCGACATGGGCCGAACGGCCGAAGGTCCCTAGACGGACGGATGAACCATGCCCGATTTATCTGACTTTTACACGGCAGAAAGTACCTTATTCGGACTCATGATCACGGTTCGTGATGCGTCAACTACGAGTGTGACTCATAATTGACAGTGCGAATGGGCGATATGTGGTTAATTGCACCGCTCCAGTAACTGGATCGCGCGCCACCGCGCCACCAACCGGTCGTACGCCGCCGACGCCTCGTCCGTCTCGCCCCGGGATAGCCCGGCCAGGCCGCCCGCCACCAGCTCCGGCGAATCGTCTGCGGTCAACGTCTCGTCGGAGAGCAGTTGCACCAGGCCGCCGTAGTCCAACTCGACCACCGACCGGGGGTGGAACTCCTCCAGCCAGCGGGCGGCCTCCTCGACCGCCTCGGTGATCGGCGCGGCACCTATCGACTTCCTGAGCACCGCCAGCGCCCGCGAGGCCCGCCGGCGGGCCTTGGAGATCTCCGTGCGGTAGCGCAGCGCCCGCCGGTCCGGTCGGGTGACCAGCTCCCGCTCACCCGCCTCGACCAGCACGAACCACCGCAGTGGCACGCCCCAGGTGGCGATCTGCTCGTGCAGCCGGGGCACCCCGTGCTCCAGCACCCGGGCACCGCTGCGCCAGTCCTCCACCACGGTCTTGGCCTGCCCGGCCAGGACCGGCGGGACGAACGCGTCGGCGATCACCGACGGCACCCCTTCCCGGGCGCTCAGCGCCGCCTCGGCCACCCGGACCCGCAGGTTCCACGGGCAGACCAGCAGCGCGTCGTCGACCTCCAGCACGTACGCCTCGTCGGGCAGGTCGGGCAGTCGCGTCCAGCCCGCGCCGAGCGCCGCGATGACCGCGCTCCGTTGCCGGCCCGGCCCCTCCAGCGGGGCCACCGCCCGCCCCTCCCGCACGTAACGCCGCCAGTACGACTGACGGTCCCGGTCGAAGGCGGTCAGCGGCTCGTACACGCGCAGGTAAGAAGCGAAGAGCGACGGCACCGCGCGATCCTCCCACGAAACCTCCTACCGGTGCCGCCGCCGTCGGACGCGACCGGAACGGCCCGGCGGGCGACGCCCGGAACGGACCGGCGGGCGACGCCCGGAACGCCGCCGGCGGACGCCGCCCGGACGACCGGGTCGCACGCGACGTGGACGACGGCACGGTTCCCGACCGATATTAGGCTGACCAGCGCCGGCAGCACCCCCGCCGGCCGAGAAGGTCCGTGCCCCACAAGGGCGCACACCGACACCAGGAGCGAGCCATGGGCGTATTCGTGAGCACCGACGACCCCGGACCGGCCGGTCACGAACAGGTCGTCTTCTGCCAGGACAGGCAGAGCGGCCTCAAGGCGATCATCGGGATCTACTCCACCGCGCTGGGTCCCGCGCTGGGCGGCACCCGGTTCTACCCGTACGCCAGCGAGGAGGCGGCGCTGGCCGACGTGCTGGACCTCTCGCGCGGGATGGCGTACAAGAACGCGCTGGCGGGGCTGGACCTGGGCGGCGGCAAGGCGGTCATCTGGGGAGATCCGGACCAGGTCAAGAGCGAGGCACTGCTGCGCGCGTACGGGCGGTTCGTGCAGTCCCTGGGCGGGCGCTACTACACCGCCTGTGACGTGGGCACCTACGTGGCCGACATGGACGTGATCGCGCGGGAGACCCGGTATGTCACCGGCCGCAGCGTGGAGCACGGCGGGGCGGGGGACTCCTCGGTCCTCACCGCCTGGGGCGTATTCCAGGGGAGGCGGGCCGCCGCCGAGCACGTCTGGGGCAGCCCCAGCCTGCGCGGACGACGGGTCGGGGTGGCCGGGCTGGGCAAGGTCGGCAGGCACCTGACCGGGCACCTGGTCGACGACGGGGCCGAGGTGGTGGCGACCGACGTCGACCCGCGGGCGCTGGAGTGGGCGCGGACCAACCACCCCGGGGTCGCCCTGGTCGCCGACACCGCCGCGCTGGTCGCCGCCGACATCGACGTGTACGCCCCGTGCGCGCTGGGCGGCGCCCTGAACGACGACACCGTGCCGGCCCTGCGGGCCCGGGTGGTCGCCGGCGCGGCCAACAACCAACTCGCCCATCCCGGCATCGAGAAGCTCCTCGCCGACCGGGGCATCCTCTACGCCCCCGACTACGTGGTCAACGCCGGCGGGGTCATCCAGGTCGCGGACGAGATCGAGGGCTTCAACTTCGACCGGGCCAAGCTGCGGGCCACCCGGATCTTCGACACCACCCGGCAGATCCTCCGGCTGGCCGACGAGGAGGGGGTGCCCCCGGCGGTGGCCGCCGACCGGCTGGCCGAGCGCCGGATGGCCGACGTGGGTCGGCTGCGCGCCATCCACCTGGGCTGAGCGCGTGTCCCGGGCGTGGCGACGATCCGCGCCCGGGACGCCCCGGCCGGACCGGTCCGGTTCGGCACGGCTGCCGGCCACCGGCGGGCGGGGCACGCGGTAGCATGGCTTTTCGCGGCTTTTTCAGTAGTTTGACCGGCGTCACGGGCGGTCCAGCGCTTACCCCTTACCGGGTACACTCGGTGACTGCCGGGTGACTGCGACGCGCAGGGCCGGCAGACGGTAACCCGAGGTGCCGAACGGTGGCATCCCCATGTACCGTAAGAGCCACGAGAGATGCCTGACGTCATCGGGGCCCGCCTTCGGGCTGCCCCGCATTCTGTGCGAGGGGGTCGAGCCATGGGGCGCGGCCGTGCTAAGGCCAAGCAGACGAAGGTGGCGCGGGAGTTGAAGTACCACTCCCCGAACACCGACCTCACCGCCTTGCAGCGCGAACTGGCGGGTGCTGGTGGGAAGTCTGAGCAGCACTTCGACGACGACTACAAAGAGTATGTCGACGACGACGATGAGGATCATGCGGACGACGACCCGGACCCCTGGGCTCCTCCGACCCGCTGACCTCCGGTCACACTGAGCACGCGGCAACTCTCCGCGTGCTCACGCATGTGCCCGACCAGAGCAGCATCATCACCTCGATCAGGGACCCCGCCAGCCCGGAGCACACTCCGGCCGGTCGGCGCGGTCCCTGATCGAGGTGGCCATGACCCGTCCTCGTACGGCGAGGCCGGGCGTCCCTGCTCAGCGCGGCCGGTTGTTCCAGTTGTAGAACGTCGGGATGTTCTCGAAGTGGTTCCAGGCGCAGACCGCGCCGGCACCCTCCGCGCCCGACACCTCGGCGCGGGAACGACGGGCGGCCTCGGCCTCGTGGAGCAGGGCGGAGAGCCCCCCAGCGGCCTCCCGCACCCGGTCGGTGACCTGGTCCGGGCCGGTGCCGACCCGCTCAGCGGGCCGGTGACTCGTGGTCTCGGGCATGCTCCAACACTCCCTCCAATAGGCGGATCTTGCTGTTGCGGCAGTGCTCGGTTTCCGTGCCGTCGAACCGTCCCTGCTCGAAGTAGCGGTTGGCCGCGTGCCCTCCGCCGCAGAAGCCGAAGTACGGGCAGGACGACCGGCACGCCTCGACGCCGGTGAGGAACTCACCCACCCATTCCGTGCCCGCCGCCCCGGCCAGGATCTCGGCCAGCGGGGTGGCCAGCACGTTGCCACTGCTGAAGTCGCCGTAGCGGGCGTCGGAGAAGCCGGCCAGCTCGGGGGAGAGCACGGTCACCGAACCGTCGTACCCGATCGTCGGGATCGGGTCGAGCTGCCGGGGCAGCAGGTCGCCCTCCGCACCGTCCAGCACCGCCGCCGCGTACCGCAGCGACCACTCGACCTCCCGCAGGTGCACCCGGGGCGCCCGCCGCCAGGCCGCCACCAGCTCCGCCCAGAACGCGGTCACCGCCGCCGCGTCGTGTGCGTTGCTGCGGGTGTTGACCCCCTCGGTCTCCTCGATGTTCAGCCCGAGCACGTCACAGCCCAGGTCGAGGAAGTAGTCGTACAACTCGGTGGCGAGCCCCGGCGTCGGCCGGCTCACCACCGCCAGCGCCGAGAACGGCAGGCCGTGCCGGCGCAGCGCCGCGACCCCCCGGACGATCCGGTCGTACGCCGGCCGACCGGCCCGGGTCACCCGCTCACCGTTACGGGCGGCCGGGCCGTCCACGCTCACGCTCACCCGCACCCCGTGCGCGGCGAAGAACGCGCACCAGGCGTCGTCGATCAGGGTGGCGTTGGTCTGCACGTGGTGTTCCACCCCGGCGGGGAACGCGGCGATCAGCGCCGCCAGGTGCTCCCGGCCGGCGGCGAGCGGCTCACCGCCGTGCCAGACCACCGAGAACCGGCCCCGCGCCGCCCAGGGGGTGACAGCGGCGGCGACCGCCTCGGCAACCGCCACCGGCATCCGCCGGTCGGCCGCCCGGTGCGGCAGGTAGCAGTACGCGCAGTCGAGGTTGCACAGCGTCGTCGGCTGCATCACCACGTACGACGGGACCGCCGCGATCCCCCGCATGCCCGTCACGGACCGGCACCGAGCAGCCATCGACCCTCCTCCCCCGTGCCCGAAGTGTCCTTCAGGCTAGGCGGCGACGGCCGCTCGGGTGAACCCCCGACCAGGCAGCGGCCGAGCGGCCACGCCGCTCAGCCCCGGGTGTGCTGGCCGATCATCTGCACGTTGCCGGTGCCCTCGATGATCTCGCCGGCCTGCCAGGCGTCCACGCCACGGCCGGCGAGGGTGGCCAGCGCGCGGTCGGCGTCCTCGGCGGAGACGATGGCGAACATGCCGACGCCCATGTTGAACGTCGACTCCATCTCCGAGTCCTCGATCCGGCCCTTGGACTGGATCAGGTCGAAGATCGGCTGCGGCTTCCAGGTGGCCCGGTTGACCACCGCGTCGACGTGCTCGGGCAGCACCCGGACCAGGTTGCCGGGGATGCCGCCGCCGGTGACGTGGGCGATCGAGCGCACCTCCGCCTCGGTGATCAGCTTCAGGCAGTCCTGCGCGTAGATCTTGGTCGGGGTGAGGAGCTCCTCGCCGAGCGTGCGCTGCCGGCCGAAGTCGTCGATCACCACGTCCAGCCGCATCCGGCCGGCACCGAGCAGCACGTGCCGGACCAGCGAGTAGCCGTTGGAGTGCAGGCCGGACGAGCGCATCGCGATCACCACGTCGCCCACCTCGACCCGGTCCGGGCTGAGGATCTCGCTCTCCTCGACCACGCCGACCCCGGTGGCGGAGACGTCGTACTCGTCGGGACGCAGCACGCCCGGGTGCTCGGCGGTCTCGCCACCGAGCAGCGCGCAGCCGGCGTACCGGCAGCCGTCGGCGATGCCCGCGCCGATCTCGGCGACCCGGTCCGGCACGACCTCGCCGGTGGCGATGTAGTCGAGCAGGAACAGCGGCTCGGCCCCGCACGCCACCAGGTCGTCGACGACCATCGCGACCAGGTCGATGCCGATCGTGTCGTGGATGTCGAGCTGCTGGGCGATGACCAGCTTGGTGCCCACCCCGTCGGTGGAGGACGCCAGGATCGGGTTCTTGTACTTCTTGGTGTCCAGCCGGAACAGGCCGGCGAAGCCGCCCAGGTCACCCATGACCTCAGGCCGCCGGGTCTCCTTCACCTTGGACTTGAGCAGCTCGACCGCCCGGTCGCCCGCCTCGATCGACACCCCCGCGTCGGCGTACGAGACCGAGCGTTTGCGGGTGGTGCGGCCGGTCCCCGCCGTCCAGGGCTGGCGGTCGCCACCGGCACCGCTCGGGCTGCTTCCTGCGCCGCTGCGCTCGGACACGTAGGTCACGGTTCTCCCCTTTGTGGTTCTCGGTGCCGCGCCGACGGTGGCCGGGCGACCCCGGTGTGCTACGGGCGGTGGGCGGTCGCGCCGCCCGGAGTGGCGACGAGCGGTGTGTGGTGCTCGGAGGAGGTGTCCGGGGCGTCGGCGACCCGCCGGCCCACCCCTTCGAGCACGTGCTTGCCGATCAGGTTCCCGGCCGGCAGGTCGATCGGGTACTCCCCGTCGAAACAGGCCCGGCAGAGCCTGCTCCTGGGCTGTTCGGTCGCGGCGATGAGACCGGGGAGCGAGACGTAACCGAGGGTGTCGGCGCCGATCGAGCGCCGGATGCCCTCGTTGTCCAGCCCGTTGGCCAGCAGTTCGGCCCGGGTGGCGAAGTCGATGCCGTAGAAGCACGGCCAGTTCACCGGCGGGGAGGAGATCCGGACGTGGACCTCCAGCGCGCCCGCCTCGCGGAGCATCCGGACGATCGCCCGCTGGGTGTTGCCGCGCACGATCGAGTCGTCGACCACGACCAGCCGCTTGCCCCGCACGTTCTCCCGCAGCGGGTTGAGCTTGAGTCGCACGCCGAGCTGGCGGAGGGTCTGCGACGGCTGGATGAAGGTCCGCCCCACGTACGGTTTCTTCATCAGGCCGGCGCCGTAGGTGATGCCGCACGCCTCGGCGTAACCGATGGCGGCCGGCGTGCCCGACTCGGGCACCGGGATCACCAGGTCGGCCTCGACCGGGTGCTCCTTGGCGAGTTGCCGGCCGATCTGCACCCGGGCGGCGTGCACGTTGCGGCCGGCGATGGTGGCGTCCGGGCGGGCGATGTAGACGTACTCGAAGAGGCAGCCCTTGGGCTCCGGCGCGGCGAACCGGCTGGAGCGCAGGCCCTCCTCGTCGATCGCGATCAGCTCGCCCGGCTCGACCTCCCGGACCACGCTCGCGCCGACGATGTCCAGCGCGGCCGTCTCGCTGGCCACCACCCAGCCGCGTTCCAGCCGGCCGAGCACCAGCGGGCGGACGCCGTGCGGGTCGCGGGCGGCGTAGAGGGTCGACTCGTCCATGAAGACGAAGCTGAACGCGCCACGTAGCTGCGGCAGCACCTCCAGCGCGGCGGCCTCCACCGACAGGTCGGGGCGGCTGGCCAGCAGCATGGTCACCAGTGAGGTGTCGTTGGTGGCCCCGTCGTCGAGCAGGCCGCGCTCGGCGACCTCCTTCTGCAACTCGGCGGTGTTGACCAGGTTGCCGTTGTGCGCCAGGGCGATCGTGGTGCCGGAGGTGGTCGACCGGATGGTCGGCTGGGCATTTTCCCAGGTCGAGCCGCCGGTGGTGGAGTAACGCGCGTGCCCGATGGCCAGGTGGCCGCGCAGGCTCTTCAGGGTCGGCTCGTCGAACACCTGGGCCACCAGGCCGAGGTCCTTGTAGACCACCACTCCCGAGCCGTCGCTCACGGCGATGCCGGCGGCCTCCTGGCCCCGGTGCTGGAGTGCGTAGAGTCCGAAATAGGTGAGATTGGCGACCTCTTCACCCGGGGCCCAGACGCCGAAGACGCCACACGCGTCCTGGGGGCCGGGTCGCTGGGGGTCAAGGTCGTGGCTCAGCCGGCCATCGCCTCGGGGCACTGCCGCTCCCTCATGCTGGTCTGGACTGGCCTGGCGGAGCCGGGGGGCTGCTCCGCACCTTTCGGCCCTGGACCACTGTCGTCGCCTGACAGTGTACGCGAACACGAGTCAATACAGAAAGTCACGATCTGCCTCCACCCCGTCACCCCGTCGAGCGGAACGGTGCAGCTAGAGCGGCAGATGGTCAGCGAGATCCGCCCGGTTTCCGCTCACCTGTACGCGACCGTCCGTGACCGCCTGCGCCCACGACAGCCGTCCGGTGGCAAGCGCCAGCCAGGTGTCCGGCGCCATCTCCACCACGTTCGGCGGGGTACCCCGGGTGTGTCGGGGCCCGGGCACGCATTGAACTGCACCGTAAGGTGGGACACGCACCTCCACCGATCGGCCGGGGGCACGCTCCGCGAGGGCGGTCAGAAGGGCACGGACCGCCTCGCGGTACACCTGTCGTTCGGGGATACGCCCCTCATCGAGCGCCGTCAGCGCCGCCAGCACCGCGGCGGACTTAATGTGCGGAGAGGACACGACGGGACGATACGACCCCTGGCCGCGGAGTGCCACGCTGGCCCCTGGGTCGCGCCGATCCGGTCAGACAAGGCATAGTTGCCGACGGCGTATTCGTACCGTGATGATCCCCGGCCCCCGCCGGGGAGGTCAGACCGGAAGGCGGTGGACGTGTCAACACACCGACGTGCCTGGACACAGCGGGCCGGTGTGGTCGTAGCGCTGGTGGCCGGCGCCCTGCTCACCGTCCCCGCCACACCCGCTTTCGCCGCTCCGAGCGTCAACAACGTGTCGGCGTCCCCGAGTTCCGTCGAGGCCGGGAAGACTACCCGGGTCAACTACTCGCTCACCGTGGGTGACGGCTCCCCGGTCGACGTCTCCGTCACCTCCAGCAACGGCAAGCTCCGCTGCGTCGACGGTTGCAGTCGCAACAAGGTCGACCAGAGCGGCGGGTCGAGCGCCAGCTTCGCCCTCGCCGACGACGCGTCGAGCGGGTCCGCCACGATCACCGTGAAGGCCGTCGACGCCAACGGCGCCGAGAACTCGGCCAGCACGACCGTGACCCTGGTGGCCAAGGCCGCGCCGCAGACCACCCCGCCGCAGGACAAGCCGACCGTCAAGTCGATCTCCGGCAAGGTGGTCGTGGCGGCCACCGGCGACGCGGTGCCCAACGCGGTGGTGGGGCTGGAGGACTCGACCGGCAAGCAGTTCAACACCACCAGCGACGGCAGCGGCAACTTCCGGATCACCGGGTCGAGCTCCAACCCGATCGCGCCCGGCTCGATGGTGCTCGGGGCCAGCAAGGACGGCGTCGTCGCCACCAAGCCGATCAGCGCGGGGGCCGGGCAGAGCCTGAGCAACCAGCGGATCAGCCTGGCGTTGAAGGTCGAGGTGAGCCCGAGCGCCACCCCGTCGACCTCCGCCGAGCCGACCCCCTCGGAGGAGACGACCGCAGAGACCACCGAGGAGAGCGCCGAACCGACCGGCGGGCAGCAGCAGGCCGCGTCGCAGGACGACGACAGCGGGTTCGGCTCCTTCCTGATCATCCTGCTCGGCGGTCTGCTGGTGGCGGCCGGCGTCGGCACCATCGTGCTGCTCTGGATCCGCCGTAGGAACGCCGACGACGACGGGAACGGACCGGCCGGTGCCGCTGCGGCCGGTGACGTCCCCGGCCCCCGGAGCCCACGCGGCACCGACGACCAGACCCGGGTGGTCAACCGGGTCGGTGCCGGCCCCGACCCGACGATGGTCGGCAGTTCCGCGCTGAGCGACGCGCCGACGATGTTGCAGCGACCGGTCGTCGACGACGTCCCGCCGGACCCGTACGCCGCGCCACCGCAGCCCTACGGCGCACCGCAGGACAACTGGGCCGGTGCCGGCGGCTACGGCGACGAGCCCGGTGGCCCGGGCGGTTACGGCGGCCAGCCGGGCGGCTACGGTGCCGCACCCGCCTCCGGCGGCGGCTACGGCGCGGCCGGAGCGGCGGGTGCCGCCGCAGGCGCGTACGGCGCGGCGAACCCGGCCGGTGGCGGCTACGGCAACGCACCGTCCTCCGGGAGTGGCTACGGCAACGCCCCCGCATCGGGTGGTGGCTACGACAACGCGCCCGCCTCCGGTGGCGGCTACGGCAACGCCCCCGCGTCGGGTGGCGGTTACGGAAACGCGCCCGCCTCCGGTGGCGGTTACGGCGGCCGGGACTACGGCGCGACCGCCGGTGCCGGCTACCCGGCGCAGGAGCAGGCCGGCGGCTTCGGCGGCGAGCAGCGCTACGACGAGCCCACCGGCCGGTACACCGGCGACAGCACCTCGTACGCGCCGGCCGCCGACCCGTACCCGACGAGCACCTACCAGCCGGAGCCGGACGCGTACGGCCAGCCGGGCGCGGGCGGCTACGGCCAGTCCGAGCGGGGTGGCTACGGTCGGGGTGCCGAGCCGACCGGTGGTTACGCCGGTGGCGGATACGGCCAGCAGGCCGGGTACGACGCCGGCCCGGACCAGGGTTACGGCGGCGGCCAGCGTGGCGGCTACGACCAGCAGCCCGGTGCCCACCAGGGCGGCCAGCACGGCGGCTACGACCAGCCGACGGGTGCCCACCAGGGCGGCTACGACCAGCGCGGCGGCGGGTACGACCACCAGCGGGGTGGCGCCCACCAGGGCGGCTACGACCAGCCGACGGGTGCCCACCAGGGCGGCTACGACCAGCGCGGCGGCGGGTACGACCAGCAGCCCGGCTACGGCGCCCCGCAGGGCGGCTACGGTCAGGCCGGCGGCTACGGTGCCGAGCAGCAGCAGGGCGGCTACGGCCAGGAACCCCCGCAGCAGCGCGGCGGCGGCTACGACCAGCAGGGCTACGACCAGCAGCAGGGTGGCTACTACGGCGAGCAGGGCCAGCCCGGTCGCGACCAGCAGCCCCCGTCCGGTCGGGCCCGGCCCGACGGCCCGCCCCCGGAGCGTGGCGGACGCCGCCTCGACTGGCTGGACGACTGACCCGGACCGACGACAGCGAACGACGGTGGCCGCCCCGATGCGCACGGGGCGGCCACCGTCGTTCGCGGGCCGGGGGTCGGCACGGTTCCTACAGGCCAGGTCAGCGCGGTTCCTGCGAGCCGGGTCAGCCGGCCGAGAAGACCCCCTGGCGGAGCACCGGCACCACGGTCGAGACGTCCCGCTGCACGGCCGCCTCGACGTCCCCGGCGAAGCCGCTCTCGATCAACTCCCGGCCGGAGACGCAGCCACGTACCGCCGCCGGCACGTCCGGGGTGCTGGCCAGGGCGGCCAGCGCCATCGCCGCCTCCACGGACAGCCCACCGGGCACCCCGGAGACGGCATCCAGCACACTGGCCGCGCCCAGCAGGTCCTCCACCGAGGGGCGCAGGGTGCCGTCCGGCCAGCGTTCACCGGCGGCGATCACCCCGACCGGGGCGTCAGTCGTGCCGTACCCCCGGTGGTGCAGCCACCGCCCGACGGCGCCGGCGATGCGC
>NZ_JBMDWU010000554.1:0-10446 GCF_048594385.1 Micromonospora sp.
TGCGCGGGCGTCGCGCCGGCCTCCGCCATGTGGTAGCCGGAGATGGAGATGGTGTTCCACTTCGGCACCTCCTTGCGGCAGTACGCGAAGGTGTCGGCGACCAGCCGCAGCGACGGCTTCGGCGGGAAGATGTACGTCCCCCGGGCGATGTACTCCTTGAGGATGTCGTTCTGGATGGTGCCGTTGAGCGCCGAGCCGGACAGGCCGTTCTCCTCGGCGACGAGCTGGTAGAGCAGCAGCAGCACCGAGCCGGGCGCGTTGATGGTCATCGAGGTGGAGACCTTGTCCAGCGGGATGCCGTCGAAGAGCAGCCGCATGTCCTCGATGGAGTCGATCGCCACCCCGACCTTGCCCACCTCGCCGCTGGCGATGGCGTCGTCGGAGTCGTAGCCCATCTGGGTGGGCAGGTCGAAGGCGACCGACAGGCCCATCGTGCCGGCCTTCAGCAGCTGGTGGTAGCGCGCGTTGGACTCGGTGGCGGTGCCGAAGCCGGCGTACTGCCGCATCGTCCACGGCCGGGAGGTGTACATCGTGGGGTAGACCCCCCGGGCGTACGGGTAACGACCCGGCTCGCCCAGACGGGAGTCCAGCTCCGGGGGGAGGTCCGCAGCCGTGTACACACCCTTGATGGGGAACCCCGACTCGCTCGCCCGCGCTTCACTCATCCACGGATGGTAGGACGCGCGGCGGCATCGGTGGGGTGAGGGATGGCGCACATCTCGGTTCGGCATCGGTCGACGGGAGGTGAACGGCCAGGTACACACCGTTCGACCCGACGGTGGGTACGGTCGGATAGCACAAAGGTCCGCCGCGTCGGGTTTCGCATCGGGCGTCGGAACCAGCAAGATAGAGAGGTTGTGTCCCAGCCCCCTCGACTTTCCCGGTGGCTTTTCCTGTGACTCAGATCCCGACGTGGAGCGGCGGACCAGTGAGTCCCCCCAACGGACGTGCAGCACCCGGCACCACCATCGGCGGCCGGTACGAGTTGCGCTCCTCGGTGGGCAACGGCGGCATGGGCACGGTCTGGCGCGCGACAGACACCCTGCTGCGACGTGACGTGGCGGTCAAGGAGGTCGTCCTGCCGCCGGGGCTGGCCCCCAGCGACCGGGACGCGATGTACGAACGCACCCTGCGCGAGGCGCGCGCCGCCGCCGCGATCCAGCATCCGGCCGTGGTCCAGGTGTACGACGTGGTCACCGAGGGTGGCCGGCCGTGGATCGTGATGGAGCTGCTGGACGCCCGCAGCCTCGCCGACATGGTGATCGAGGACGGCCCGGTGGCCGGGCGCGCGGTCGCCAAGATCGGCATCGCGCTGCTCGGCGCGCTGGAGGTGGCGCACGCCAACGGGGTGCTGCACCGCGACGTCAAGCCGGCGAACGTGCTGATCTGCACCGACGGCCGCTGCGTGCTGACCGACTTCGGGGTGGCCCGGATGCCCACCGACGTCCAGCTCACCACCCCCGGGATGGTGCTCGGCTCGCCGCACTTCATCTCCCCCGAACGCGCCATGGGGCAGGATTTCGGCCCGCCCAGCGACCTGTTCTCGCTCGGCGTGACCCTCTACACGGCGGTCGAGGGGCGGCCCCCGTTCGACAAGGGCGACCCGATCGAGACGATGCACGCAGTGGTCGAGGACCCGCCGGCCACCCCGCAGCGCAGCGGCCCGCTGACCCGCGTGCTGATGGGCCTGCTGGAGAAGGACCCGGCCCGCCGGCTCGACGTGCACACCGCGCGGGCGATGCTGCGCGAACTCCTCGCCGGCCCGCTGACCAGCACGGCGACGGCGGTCAACTCGATCACCGACCCGTACTCGGTGGTGCCGGTGCAGCGCCCGTCGGGGCCGCCGGCCATCGCCGCGCCGCCGGCCGAGTCGAAGCCGAGCGGGCAGATCGGTGGCCGGGCGATGCTGGCCGCCGGTGAGTCGCTGACCGACCGGCTGGCGAAGCTGCGCCGGGGTGAACGCCCCGAGCCGGTGGCTACCTCCTCCGCCGGCGCCCTCGACGACACCAGCGCCGACGCGCTCGCCGGCCCGCTGCACACCCCGACCGGCGCGATGCCGCCGACCGGGCCCACCGCCGGTGCGTTGCCGACCGGCCCGATCGCCGGGACGTACGGCAGGACCGAGGCCACCCAGCGGATCACCCCGGACGCCACCCAGCGGATCACCCCGGGCACCCCGCCGGAGGCCACCCAGCGCATCGGTGGCGGCACCGCCGACGCCACCCAGCGGATCGGCACGGGCACCCCGGCCGGCCGGCCCGCCTACGGGGCGGCGGAGCCGACCCAGGCCATCTACGGCGGCGGCGGGAACGCCGAGCCGACCCAGGCGGTGTACGGCGGTCAGTGGTCCATCCCCGGCACCGGTCAGTCGTGGACGTCGCCGCCTCCGCCGCCGGGCGGGGAGGGCGGTGGCGCGCTCGGCCGGGCGAAGGGTGCCGGCGGTCGCCTGGTCGGCACGGTGAAGGGCTGGCCGCGCAAGCTCCAGCTCGCGGCGGCCGGCGGCCTGGCCGTGGTGCTGCTGATCGGCGCGGTGGCGCTGTTCAGCGGCGGCGACCCGGAGTCGACCCCACCCCCGCAGGCCGGCCCGAGCGCACCCGCCGGTGGGGGGTTCGAGACGCAGGCGCACGACGCCAAGGGCATCCGGGTGAACGTGCCGAAGGGGTGGGCGCGCAAGAGCGCCGGTGACTGGGTCGACTACATCGACCCGCAGGACGACACCCGCAAGGTCCGCATCCTGGTCGAGCGGGGCGGCAGTTCCTCGGTCCGCTGGGCCGAGGTGGCCGGCGACAACCTGCGTACCCGGTCCCGGTCCTGCGTGGAGCCCTACCAGCAGGTCGGGATCACCGAGAACACGCTGGCCGGTAAGCCGGCCGCCGAGCTGGAGTACACCTGCGGCAAGGGCGACACCAAGCGGCACGGCGTGTGGCGGGGTCTGGTGCACGAGGGCCGGATCTACTCGTTCTACCTCACCGCCAACGACGCCAGGTTCACCGAGAGCAAGCCGATCTTCGCCGAGTTGGTCAAGGCGTGCCAGCTCACCGGTTCCAGCTGAGCCGGTCCCCGGGCGGGCCGGTCCGGACCGCCCGGCGCGGGGCTCCGGGTCGACCGGGCCCGGCGAACCACCGCCGTGCTATCAAGGGGCAATGGCGGCGGAAACCACTGACCTCGACCGGATTCGCGACCAGGCTCGACGCTGGCTCGACGACGACCCCGACCCGGCCAGCCGGGACGAGCTGCGGGCCGTGCTCGACCGGCTGCCGGCCAGCGCGCCGGAGCTGGCCGACCGGTTCGCCGGCCCGCTGACCTTCGGCACGGCCGGGCTGCGCGGCCCGCTGCGCGCCGGGCCGAACGGCATGAACCTCGCGGTGGTCACCCGGGCGGCGGCCGGGCTGGTCGGCTGGCTCGCCACCGAGGGCGGCGAGGGCCCACTGGTCATCGGGTACGACGCCCGGCACGGTTCCCGGGAGTTCGCCGAGCGCACCGCCCGGGTCGCCACCGGTGCGGGCCGGCCGGCGCTGCTGCTGCCCCGGCCGCTGCCCACCCCCGTGCTGGCGTACGCGGTGCGCAAGCTCGGCGGGGTGGCCGGGGTGATGGTGACGGCCAGCCACAACCCGCCGCAGGACAACGGCTACAAGGTCTACCTGGGTGCCCAGCTCGGTGGAGCGCTCGGCGCGGGGGCACAGATCGTGCCGCCCGCCGACGCCGGTATCGAGGCGGCCATCCGGGCGGTCGGCCCGCTGGCGCAGGTGCCGTTGGGGCCGCCCGGCCAGGTGCTCGGCGACGACCTGGTCGCCGCGTACGTGGAGCGGGCCGTCGCGGTGATCACCCCGGGCGGGCCGCGTGACCTGCGGGTGGCGTACACCCCGTTGCACGGGGTGGGGGCGGCGGTGCTGACGGCGGCCTTCGCGCGGGCGGGTTTCCCGACCCCGGGGGTGGTGCCCGACCAGGCGGAACCGGATCCGGCCTTCCCCACCGTCAGTTTCCCCAACCCGGAGGAGCCCGGCGCGGTGGACCGGTTGGTGGCCCTCGCCCAGGCCACCGACGCCGACCTGGCGATCGCCAACGACCCGGACGCCGACCGCTGCGCGGTGGTGGTCCGCGAGCCGGCCGGCACCGGGACGGGATGGCGGATGTTGCGCGGGGACGAGGTGGGGGTGCTGCTCGCCGACCACCTGATGCGCCGCGGCGTCGACGGCCTGTACGCGACCACGATCGTGTCGTCGTCCCTGCTCCGGGCGATGTGCACGGCCCGGGGCCGGGCGTACGACGAGACGTTGACCGGGTTCAAGTGGATCGTCCGGGCCGGAAGCGGGACGCCGCCGCTGGCGTACGGCTACGAGGAGGCGCTCGGCTACTGCGTCGCCCCCGAGCACGTACGCGACAAGGATGGCATCACCGCCGCGCTGACCGTCGCCGAACTGGCCGCCGGGCTGAAGGCGCAGGGGCGCACCCTGACCGACCGGCTGGACGAGCTGGCCGCCGAGTTCGGCGTGCACCACACCGACCAGTTGTCGGTCCGGGTGGACGACCTGCGGATCATCGCCGACGCGATGGCCCGGGTCCGGGCGGCCACCCCGACCACGCTGCTCGGTGCGCCGGTCACCGGGGCGCAGGATCTGCTGCCCGACGCCGACGTGGTGATCCTGCGGACCGCCGCCGCCCGGGTGGTGATCCGTCCCTCGGGCACCGAGCCGAAGCTCAAGGCGTACCTGGAGGTGGTGGAGCCGGTCGCGGCCGGCGACGTGCCGGCGGCCCGGACCCGGGCGGCGGCGGCGCTCACCACGCTGCGCGCCGAGGTCGCCACCGCCCTCGGCATCTGACCCCGCCCCACCTGCCGCGTCTTCCGCCGGGCGTCCGGCGCGTGATCAACTCGATGTGGCCGATATGGCGGTATCCGAACGGGGTGGATACCGCAATGTCGGCGATATTGCGGCGGCCTCCCCCGCCGAATCGGCCGACCGGGATACTGCGCTTCCGGTCGGGATGCGGGCAACCTGCCGCACGATCAACTCGATGTGGCCGAAATAGCGGTATCCGAGCCTGGGGATGCCGCTATTTCGGCCACATGGCGCGACTCTCCCCGAATTCCGCACACGACCTGGGAGGGTTGTCGAACGGGGCGTCCCGGCCCGGCCCGCTGGCCGGGAAACGGCAGCCCTCTGTGGTCGGGCGGGCGTGCAGGTCCTCCGCGCGATCCCGCCGTGGGGTCGGTGGGCAGCCTGCCGAGGGCGGCGGGGTGTCGCGCTCGTGACCGGCCAGCCGGGACCCGACACCAATGTCGCCCTGGGTCACCCCTTGCACACCAAACGCTCGCGCGATTAGCATCGGCGCATTGCCCTCGCCATTTTCCTGACGTCACCGGTATGCGTTCTCTCCGATGTTGCATCGGCGGCGACCCGTTGTTTCATTCGGCACGGAAAGGTGTTGCACGGTGCGTGAAACAAACAGTTCGACCGTGCCGCGACGGCAGCTCGGCAGGCTGCTCACCCAATTGCGGGAGGACGCCCGGCTGAGCATCGAAGCAGCGGCCGGGGAGCTGGACTGCTCACGGCAGAAGCTATGGCGCATCGAGCGGGGTCTGACGTCGGCCAAGATGCCGGACGTCCGGGTGCTCTGCGAGCTTTATCGGGCCACCCCCGACCAGACGAGCGTGCTGCTGGGGCTGGCCGAGGTGAGCCGGGCCGAGGGGTGGTGGCACGCCCACGGGAGCGCCGTGCCGGCCTGGTTCTCGCTCTACGTCGGCCTGGAGAACGTCGCCAGCAGCATTCGCTACTACAACGCCGAGCTGGTGCCGGGGCTGTTGCAGACTCCCGGCTACGCCACCGCGCTCTTCCAGCACAACCGGCCCGAGCTGGGCGAGGAGGAACGAAGGAAGATCGTCAGCCTCCGCATTCAGCGGCAGGGGCTGCTGGCCCGGCGGCTCCCACCGGCCCCCGCGCTGACGGTGATCCTCAGCGAGGCGGTGCTGCGCCGCCCGGTGCCGGGCCGGTCGGTGATGGCCGACCAGCTCCGGCACCTGCTGGCCGTCGGCGAACGGCACAACATCACGATCCGGGTGCTGCCGCTGGCCGCCGGGCCGCCACTGGCGGCCGAGGCCGGCACCTTCGTGCTGCTCGACTTCCCGCCCTCGGCGCTCGGCAGCCCGAGCGAGCCGCCGACCGTCTACGTCGAGGGGCTCACCGGCGCGCTCTACCTCGACCAGCCGGCAGAGATCGCCGCCTACGAGCGGGTCTGGAAGGGGCTGGATTCCCTCGCCCTCGACGCGGGACAATCGACCGAGCTGATCGACGCGATCCGGGGAGAGTGCCATGAGTGACCTGACCGGCGCCCGCTGGCGCACCAGCACCCGCAGCGGCACCAACGGCGGCGAGTGCGTCGAGGTGGCCGACAACCTCCCCGGCATCATCGGCATCCGCGACAGCAAGGACCCGACCGGCCCGACCCTCACCGTCCCACCCGCCGCCTGGTCCGCCTTCGTCACCCACGTCAGGGCCCACCGGCTCACCCGCTGACGGCACGACAATCGACCGAGCCGATCGACGCGATCCGGGGAGAGTGCCATGACTGACCTGACCGGCGCCCGCTGGCGCACCAGCACCCGCAGCGGCACCAACGGCGGCGACTGTGTCGAGGTGGCCGACAACCTCCCCGGCATCATCGGCATCCGGGACAGCAAAGACCCGACCGGCCCGGCCCTCACCGTCCCAACCACCGCCTGGTCCGCCTTCGTCACCGACCTCAAGGCCCACCGGCTCACCCGCTGAGGACCGGCTCAGCCACTGAAAGCCGGTCCGCCCGCTGGAAGGCCAGCCCACACGTCGAGGACCGGCCCGTCCGCTGCGACCGCCCGCCCTCCGGGGGCGGCCGGGTCAGCCCACGGCGCGCTTGCCGAGCGCCTGGTCGACGGCCTGCCCGAGAGCGGTGACCACCAGGGCCACCGACGGGCGGACCACCGACTCCTCCAGGCTGATCGTGCCGGAGAACCCGGCTCCGCCCGCGATCTCCTCCAGCCGACGCCGGGCGTCCTGCGCGGCGCTGCCGGTCAGGCCGAGCGCCGGTTCCATCCGCAGCACCGCCACCAGGGTGGCCAGCGCCGCAGTCCGCTCGTCGGGAAGCTGCTCGCCGGCCAACGCCTCGGCCAGCCGCCGCCGGCTGTCCTGCTCCACCGACGGGTCGGTGGTCGGGTAGCGGTGCACCACGATGAAGTCCAGCTCGGTCTCCTCGACGTCGCGGACCACGCCCCGCTCGACGAGGTCGCCGAGGATGCGGTCACGCAGGCCGTGCCGCAGCCGCTGCACCCAGGAGGAGGGGCTGTGCGGGGTGTCGGCGGCCATCCGGCCCAGCACCCCGTCCAGGATCGGTTCGCCGACCGGCGTCGGGTCGGTCACCGCCAGGTTCCCATCGACGTACGCGATCCGGCCGGCAAGGGCCAGCTCGACCAGGACGGCGGCGGCCATCCCCAGGTCGAGGCTGATCCGGGGCATGGTCGCCTTGCCGGTCTCATCGTCATACGCGAGGAGCAACAACTCCTCCGCCAGCGCAACACCAGTCATGGCCCGAGACGGTAGCGCCTGAACGCACCCCGCGCTCACCGACTCGCTCGGGATGGGAGGCAACGCCCACGGCCGCTCCGACCGCTCCCCCGCGACCTGCCGGCCGCCCGCCTGCTCACGCCGGTCGCACCGACGGTGGGCAGGTGAGAAGCACCGGCGCTGGGCAGGTGAGAAGCACCGGCGGCGGGCCGGTCAGAAGCGGGGCATCCCGCCGAACTGGCGGTCCCCGGCGTCGCCGAGGCCCGGGACGATGAACATGTTGTCGTTCAGCCCCTCGTCGATCGACGCGGTGACCAGCCGCAACGGCAGCCCCGACCGCTCCAGACGGGCGATGCCGACCGGCGCGGCGAGCACGCAGAGCACCGTGATGTCGGTGCAGCCCCGGTCGGCGAGCAGCCGGCAGCAGTGCTCCAGCGAACCACCGGTGGCCAGCATCGGGTCGAGCACCAGCACCGGCAGGCCGGCCAGCTCCCGGGGCAGCGACTCCATGTACGCGCGCGGCTCGTACGTCTCCTCGTCGCGGGCCAGGCCGACGAAGCCCATCGACGACTCCGGCAGCAGCCCGAGCGCCGCGTCGGCCATCCCGAGGCCGGCCCGCAGCACCGGCACCAGCAGCGGCGGGTTCGCCAACCGGGTCCCCTCGGCACCGGTGACCGGGGTCTGCACCGGGTACTTCTCGACGGGGAAGGTGCGCGCGGCCTCGTACACCAGCATGGTGGTGAGTTCGTGCAGCGCGGCCCGGAACGACGACGAGTCGGTCCGGGCATCCCGCATGGCGGTCAGCCGGGACTGGGCGAGCGGGTGGTCAATGACGTGTACGTCCACGATCGCTCAACCTACCGGTCCCGGTCGGTCGGCAGTACGGGTGCGCGGCGGGCGGCGACGTCGCTCACCCCGGGCTCGGCGGGCCGGGCCGGTCACCCCGAGGGGTTGTGACCAGGATCACCCGACTCGCGGCTGCGTAGTATTCGGGGCATGACGGCGACAACGACGTCGGCCCGGTCGGACCTGTCCGAGCTGGGGCGATCCGAGACCGCGTTGCGGACCTTCCTGCACGGCCTGCCCGGGGTGGACCAGGTCGGCGCGGAGCAGCGGGCGGCACAGCTCGGCACCCGCTCGATCAAGACCACCGCGAAGGCGCAGGCGATCGACCTGGCCATCCGGATGGTCGACCTGACCACCCTGGAGGGGGCCGACACCCCCGGCAAGGTCCGCGCCCTGGCCGCCAAGGCGCTGCGGCCGGACCCGGCCGACCCGACCTGCCCGCACGTCGGCGCGGTCTGCGTCTATCCGGCGATGGTGCCGCACGTGGCCGAGGTGCTGCGCGGCAGCGCCGTGCACCTGGCCAGCGTGGCGACCGCGTTCCCGTCCGGGCAGGCCCCGCTGGACGTCAAGCTCGCCGACACCCGGTCGGCCGTCGCCGCCGGGGCCGACGAGATCGACATGGTGATCAACCGGGGCGCGTTCCTGGCCGGCCGCTACGCCGAGGTCTACGACGAGATCGTCGCCACCAAGGAGGCGTGCGGGGACGCCCACCTCAAGGTGATCCTGGAGACCGGCGAGCTGGCCACCTACGACAACGTCCGGCGGGCCTCCTGGCTGGCGATGCTGGCCGGCGGCGACTTCATCAAGACCTCCACCGGCAAGGTCCCGGTCGCCGCGACCCTGCCGGTGACCCTGGTGATGCTGGAGGCGGTCCGCGACTTCCGGGCCGCCACCGGGCGGCAGGTCGGCGTCAAACCGGCCGGCGGGATCAAGAACACCAAGGACGCGATCAAGTACCTGGTGATGGTCAACGAGACCGTCGGCGCCGACTGGCTGAGCCCGGACTGGTTCCGGTTCGGCGCGTCCAGCCTGCTCAACGACCTGCTCATGCAGCGCACCAAGCTGACGACCGGCACCTACTCCGGTCCCGACTACTTCACCCTGGACTGAGCATGATGTTCGAATACGCCCCTGCGCCCGAGTCGCGCGCGATCGTCGACATCAGGTCGTCCTACGGGCTGTTCATCGACGGCGAGTTCGTCGACGGCGAGACCCTCGACAAGACGGTCAACCCGGCCACCGAGGAGGTGCTCGCCGAGGTCACCTGGGCCGGCACCCGGGACGTCGACCGCGCGGTCCGCGCCGCCCGCAAGGCGTACGAGAAGGTATGGGGTCCGATGCCGGGCCGGGACCGGGCCAAGTACCTGTACCGGATCGCCCGGCTCGTCCAGGAACGCTCCCGCGAGCTGGCGGTGCTGGAGTCGCTGGACAACGGCAAGCCGATCCGGGAGTCCCGGGACGTCGACCTGCCGCTGGTCGCCGCGCACTTCTTCTACTACGCCGGCTGGGCCGACAAGCTGCCGTACGCCGGCTTCGGCGCGGACCCGCGACCGCTCGGGGTGGCCGCGCAGGTCATCCCGTGGAACTTCCCGCTGCTCATGCTCGCCTGGAAGGTCGCCCCGGCGCTCGCCGCCGGCAACACGGTGGTGCTCAAGCCCGCCGAGACCACCCCGCTGACCGCGCTGCTGTTCGCCGAGATCTGCCAGCAGGCCGACCTGCCGGCCGGCGTGGTCAACATCGTCACCGGCGCGGGCGACACCGGCCGGGCGCTGGTGGAGCACCCGGGCGTGGACAAGGTCGCCTTCACCGGCTCCACCGAGGTGGGCAAGGCGATCGCCCGGTCGGTGGCCGGCACCGGCAAGAAGGTCACCCTGGAGCTGGGCGGCAAGGCCGCCAACATCGTCTACGACGACGCGCCGGTCGACCAGGCCGTCGAGGGGATCGTCAACGGCATCTTCTTCAACCAGGGCCACGTCTGCTGCGCCGGTTCCCGGCTGCTGGTCCAGGAGAACGTCGCCGAGCAGGTGCTCGACGCGCTCAAGCGGCGGATGGCGCTGCTGCGGGTCGG
>NZ_JBMDWU010000555.1:0-5703 GCF_048594385.1 Micromonospora sp.
GCCCCGAGCCCGGGGGGCAACGTGCTCGGCGCCGCGGGCGTGCGCTGCCCGCCCCGGCGCGACACGCGACGCCCGCCGCCCCCCCCGCGGGGGCGGCGCCCTTCGTCGTGACCGGGGTCAGCGCTGCGCGATCGCGGTGAACTCCCGCTCGGGCGCACCGGTGTAGATCTGCCGGGGGCGGCCGATCTTCGTCTCCGGGTCGCTGATCATCTCGCGCCACTGGGCGATCCAGCCGGGCAGCCGGCCGAGCGCGAACAGCACCGTGAACATCTTCGTGGGGAAGCCCATGGCCTTGTAGATCAGGCCGGTGTAGAAGTCCACGTTCGGGTAGAGCCGGCGGGACACGAAGAAGTCGTCGGCGAGCGCGATCTCCTCCAGCTGCATGGCCAGGTCCAGCAGCGGGTCCGGCTTGGCCATCCGGTTGAGCACGTCCTGGGCGGCCTTCTTGACGATGGCGGCCCGCGGGTCGTAGTTCTTGTAGACCCGGTGGCCGAAGCCCATCAGCTTCACGCCGTCCTGCTTGTCCTTGACCTTGCGGACGAAGGACGCGACGTCGCCGCCGTCGGCGTCGATCTTCTCCAGCATCTCCAGCACGGCCTGGTTCGCCCCGCCGTGCAGCGGGCCGAACAGGGCGTTCACCCCGGCCGAGACCGAGGCGAAGAGGTTGGCGTTGCTTGATCCGACCAGCCGGACGGTGGAGGTCGAGCAGTTCTGCTCGTGGTCGGCGTGCAGGACGAACAGCATGTCCAGCACCCGGGCCACCACCGGGTCGACCTCGTACGGCTCGGCGGGCACGCCGAAGGTCATCCGCAGGAAGTTGTCCACGTAGCCCAGCGAGTTGTCCGGGTACAGCAGCGGCTGACCGATGGACTTCTTGTAGGCGTACGAGGCGATGGTGGGGACCTTCGCCATCAGCCGGACCGTCGACATCTCCACGTGCTCGGAGTCGAACGGGTCCAGGCTGTCCTGGTAGAAGGTGGAGATGGCGCTGACCGCCGAGGACAGCACGGCCATCGGGTGGGCGTCCCGGGGGAAGCCGTCGAAGAACCGGCGCATCTCCTCGTGCAGCAGGGAGTGCCGCCGGATCCGCTCGCTGAACTCGCCCAGCTGCTGCTGGGTCGGCAGCTCACCGTAGATGAGCAGGTACGAGACCTCCAGGAAGGAGGACTTCTCGGCCAGCTGGTCGATCGGGTAACCGCGGTACCTCAGGATGCCCGCGTCACCGTCGATGTAGGTGATCGCGGAAGAGCAGGAGGCGGTGTTCACGAAACCGGGGTCGTATGTTGTCATTCCGGTTTCCTTGAGCAACTTGCTGACCCCGATGCCCGCAGGGCCCTCGACCGCGCCCTGCACCGGCATCGAAAGCTGCCCACCGGGGTGGTCGAGCTTGACTTCCGTCATGTGGTTCCTCGCTTCGCCGGCGAATCTTCGTTGAATTGCCTTCGCTTTTACCGTAATCGCGGTCGCGGGGATACCGCCCGCCGTGGTTCTGCGGTGAGGTATGCGTCACCCGTTTCCCGGCCCGGCGGCGCGGAAACCCGTGCCGGCGCGGGCGGGTCACCCGCGACCGGATGCCGGGAACGGCGTGGCAGAAAGCGGCGAAGTGCGACGAAAGCTCAGGAAAGGGTCAAGCGGCGCAGCGTGTCGCCGGGACCCACCCGGTAGATGTCCAACCGGTTCGCGCCGGCCCGGAACAGATGGTCGTCGGAAAGGAACGCGGCGAACCGGCGACCCCCCGGGTCCGGGGTAACCACCGGGACGACCGCGCCGATCCGACCGTTGACGGCGACGGCGAGCAGCGTGCCGTCCGGCACCTGCGGGGGCACGGAACCCCACACCAGGGCCGGCAGCTCCCCCGCCGCCGGATCGACGTGGTCGAACGCGCCCAGGTGCGCCACCGAGGCGGCGCCACCCGACGGCTTCTCCCCCACCGTCGTACCCACCAGCGGATGCGGGGCGGGCGGCGCGGGCCGGGCGGGCACCCCGCCGGGAAGGACCACCCGCTCACCGGGCCGGTCGTAGAAGTACTTCTCGGTCCGCTCCCGGGGCGGCTGCTGCGCCGAGCGCCCGTCGAGCCGCCACGGGACCCGCACGTGCACCTCGTCGGCGATGGTGGGCAGCAGGTCCACGTGCTCCCAGTTGCGGTCGTCGACCCGGCCGGCGCGCTGGCCGGGCTGCTTGACGAACAGCGGCACCCAGGCCACCTCGCCGGGCGCGTGCGTGATCGCGTCCATCCCCCGGCCCTGCCAGTCCCGGGTGAAACTCACCCCGTGGTCGGCGGTGAGCACGACCAGCGACCTGTCGTACAGGCCGGTGGCGCGCAGCGTGCGCAGCGTCTCGCCGAGCAGCCGGTCGGTGTACCGCAGCTGGGCCAGGTGCCGGGTCCGGGCCAGCTCCACCCAGCCGGCACCGTCGTTGGGCAGGTCGTCCGGCGCGTCGTAGCGCGCCCCGGACGGCAGGTACGCCCACGGCGGGTGCGGCATCAGCAGGTGCAGGAAGTGCAGGGTCGGCCGGTCGGACGGGCGCAGCCCGGCCAGGAAGCTGGTGAACCGGGCCGGCTGGTTGTCGTTCAGGCTGTCCCAGCGGAACTTCGGGTCGGCGGGGACCGGCTCGGCGGCGTCCAGGCCCACCTCGGCGGCGGTCTGCTCCCGGTAGGACTCCTGCGGGTCGATGCGGCTGTCCACCGGGGCGGCGATCCGGCGCAGCAACGTGCCGCTCTCCCGTACCAGCACGCCGAGCCCCTGCTCGGGGGCGACCGGCTGGTCGCACCGGCTGGGCGGGCAGAGCCGGGTGATGCTCTCCTGGGCGCGGATGTCGTACAGGCCGCCGAGGGCGGTGAAGAGGTTGTCCGGGTACTGCGAGTAGTGCGGGGCCGACGGGGTCGACGGGTACCGACCGGTCAGCATCGCCGGCAGCGCGTACGGCGTCCACCCGCTGACCCCGGTGGCGTTGCGGTACCAGGTCGACCCGCCGGCCAGCTCGGCGAAGTTCGGGTAGCGGGTCGCGTCGATCCGCCCGTCCGGGCCGAGCAGCGAGACCAGCGGCAACTCGTCCAGGACGATCATGACGACCGGCGGGTGGGAACCCGGCCCGGCCACCCCGGCGGCGCCCTCGTGCGCGCGGGGCAGCACCACCGCCGAGGCCGGCGAGGCGAACAGGAACAACCCGACGAAGACCAGCGGCCCGAGGGCCGCCACCCGCAACACCCGGCCGAGCACCGACCAGCGCCGGTACGCCACCGCCCCACCCGCCCCGACCAGCGCCGCCACCACCAGCAGCGGTACGCCCCGCAGCGGCGTCACCTGCCGGCCCGCCTGCACCGCCAACGCGGCCAGCAGCAGCCCGACGAGCACCGTGTGGGCGCCCACCCGGACCCGGACGCCGGCCAGCCGGGTAGCCGCCCCGAGCAGCACCACCGCCGCACCGGGCACCAGCGCCACCACCGCCACCAGCGCCAGGACGTCCCCACTGGTGGCCCGGTGGAACAGGAAGAAGTCGGGGCTGCGCCCGAGCACGTCGAGCAGGGGCTGGGTGACCACCAGACCGACCAGGGCCATCACCTCGTACGCCCGGCGCAGCTCCACCCGCCAGCCGGCCGGGGCGGGCGTGCGGTCCGGCACCGGCGGCGCGGTGGGCGTCGGCCGCCGGAGCGCGGTGCCGGTCGGGGAAGGCTCAGCCATCCACCACCGCCTGGTAGAGCGTCCGGGTGCCGCAGGGCAGTTCCTGCTGGCGTTCGACGCGGCAGCGGGCGGCGAGCAGCCGGGCGAACTCGTCGCGGTGGTAGTCGGGGAAGAGCCCGGCCGGTTTGTTCGCCAACAGCCGCCGCGCCATCGGGTCCTGCGGGTGGACGAACTCCACCACCAGCCGTCCACCGGGCCGGACGTAGCCGGCCAGTTGCCCGATCACCTCGACCAGCGGCACGTTGCGGCCGATCGCCAGATGGTGCACCACGGCGAGGGCGAGCACCACGTCGGCGTGGGCGCGGTCGGCGAACCCGGCCCGTTCCACGCCCCGCCAGCCGCCGCCGGGCGACGGGTCGGCGAGGTCCATCACCAGCGGCAGGATGCGCTGGTCGCCCTCGGCGCGTAGCGCCCGGTAGAGGGCGTCCACCACGGCCGGGTCCTGCTCGACGGCGACCACCCGGGCGGCGTGCCGGGAGGCGATCCGCGCGTACCGGCCGTCGTTGGCGCCGAGGTCGAGCACCAGCCCGGCGGCGACACCCGCCACCGCCGCCTCGACGAAACCCTCCTTGGCCGCCCGGTCCGCCGTGGTGTAGCCGCAGGTGCGCTGGTAGTCGACCCAGTGGCCGCCGTCGACCCGACGGTCCAGCCGGCGGACCAACCGCGCCAACCGGCGTACGGTGGCCAGCGCCAGGTCCCGCGAGTAGCCGGCGTCGCGTAGCTGGGCGGCGACGGCGCTGCTGCTGGCCCCGGCGTGCCGGGCCTGCATCGCGCCGTGCAGGTGCACGTGCGTCGGCACCCCGGGCAGCAGCCGGCGGACGCCCCGGAACAGCGGGCGGAGCTGGTCGGCCTCGATGCCGTCGACCCGGGCCCGCAGCCAGGGCTGGAAGTTCACGCCGAGGTGGGCCTGGAGCAGCAGCGGATAGAGCAGGGTCTGGCAGAACTGCCGGTAGCCGGCCCACGGTTCGCCCTCGGTCAGCGGCGCGAACGAGCCGACGTCGATGAAGACCGGGGTGGCGCCGCGCCACTGGAGGTTGTAGGCCGACCCGTCCTTGGTGGTGAACCCCGCCTCGAGGGCCCGGCGCAGGATCTCCAGGTGCAGCAGGGCGGCGTCCCGCAACATGCCGAACGACCACTCGTAGGGGTGCGAGACGAACGGGATGCGCTCGTGCCGCAGCACCGTCGTCCACCCGGTGTCCGGTAGCGTCGCCGGGTCGACCGGGGCGGTGCCGCAGACCTTGCCCTCGGCGAGCAGCGCGGCGAAGAACCCGCTGCCGGAGAGCGCCTGCCAGTCGGCGGCACCCTGCGGGCCGAGGCCGCGCAGCACCTGGTCGCCCAGGTGGAAGACCCGGTTGGCGGGGTCGCGGAAGGAGCCGGGTTCCGGCCGGATGCGCAGGTCGGCGGCGGTCATCGGTACGCTCCCGGTCAGTTGCCGGCCGGCTGGCGCGGCTGCCGGTCGGCCCGGGCCGCCTCGGCCGGTGCCGTGGCGGGCCGGTCGGTCACGGTGGCGGACTGGTCGGTCACGGTGGCGCCGGGCCGGCCGGACGCGGGGGCTGCGGCCTGGCCGCCGGGCTGGCCGGACGCGGGGGCCTCGGTGGGCTCGGCGGACCCGCGCCGGAACCGGGCCGCCACCCGCCGCCAGTAGAGCTTCGCGGCGACCGCCGCGCCCGCTGTTCCGCCGACCACCGCCTGCACGATCAGGCTGCCGGACCCCGCGTCCAGGTAGGCCAGGTGCATCATCGGCCCGCTCCCTTCCTTCGCCGTCAATGGACCGCCGCCAGGTACGCCACATGAGGCATATACACCTTAAAGACGGTTTGCTCCCCTGACACCGTACGTCGTCCGGTCCTGCCGCGAGGGGGACATGGTTTCCTCGGCCCGGTCCGTTCCGTTCAAGACCCCGCGGCGGCGTCCGCCCTACCCTGGCCACATGACGCCCCGCTTCGACCTCATCGGCACCGCGGTCAACGACATGGCCCGCACCCTGGACTTCTACCGCCGGCTCGGACTGGACATCCCCGCC
>NZ_JBMDWU010000556.1:0-16679 GCF_048594385.1 Micromonospora sp.
CGCGGCCAACGTCGTGCGCACCGCCGTCGAGGCCGGCGCGCCGCGTGGCTACGCCGGCATCGGCCTGGTGGACGACCACGTCACCCTCTGGTGGAAGGGCACCCTGCCCGGTGACGTTGCGGCGGCGGTGGCGACCGCACGCCGTACCGCCCCGGTGGAGGTCGTCGGGGCCACCTACTCCCGCACCGAGCTGAAGAAGGCGGCGGCGAAGCTCACCCCCGTCGTCGACGCCGACCCGAAGGACGCCACGCACGCCGTCCGGCTGCGGACCGACGGCTCCGGGATCGAGGTCGCCGTCGACCCGAAGATCAGCGCCAAGCAGCCGAAGCTGCCGGCGACCGGGGTCAGCACGCGCACCGTCGTCCGCGAGCGGATGGTCGAGCGGTCCCGGTACAACGACTCCGCGCCGTACGACGGCGGCATCGGCATCGGGCTGACCACCTACGCCTGCACCGCCGGCTTCGGCGTCCGCAACCACACCACCAACGTGGGCTACCTGCTCACCGCAGAACACTGCGGCCCCATCGGTCAGCCCTGGCACGTCGGTTGGAACACGAACACCAACAGCGGCACGCTGATCGGCTACTCGGTCGCCAGCAACGACGACCACGACACCATGCTGGTCTCCACCTCCTCGCCGGGCAGCCACATCTACGTCGGCGGGCAGAACGACGAGGTACGCGCCCAGGTGACCGGCTGGACCGAGGTCTTCCCCGGGCAGCTGCTCTGCCAGTCGGGGTACACCTCGGCCGGTGAGATCGGCGGGCCGGTCTGCAACCTGCGGGTCGACTTCCACTACGACGACATCGAGGACCTGGTCGAGGCCACCCAGCTCGACGGCGACGAGTCGGCCCGGGGCGGCGACAGCGGCGGGCCGGTCTACTCGGTCAACGCCAACGGCACCGTCCTCGCGGCGGGCACCACCACCCGGTCGGCCGGTCCCGGCTTCGGCTTCCAGGACTTCGCCACCGCCCGGGACGACTACGGCGACATCCGGCCGGCCACCACCCTGGCGAGCACCTGCCGGGTGTCGTACGTGGTGACCAACTCCTGGAACACCGGCTTCAACGTCAGCGTCACCGTCTACAACGACGGCCCGGCCGTCAACGGCTGGTCGCTCGGCTGGACCTTCCCCGGCAGCCAGCTGGTCCAGGGCCACTGGAACGGTGTCTTCCAGCAGACCGGCGCGGCGGTCACGGTGGGCAACGAGAGCCACAACGCCAGCATCCCGACCAACGGGGCGGTCAGCTTCGGCTTCACCGCCAGCGGGTCCCCCACCGTCCCGGCGCCGTTCACGCTCAACGGCACCACCTGCAACTGACGGGCCCGGCTGCGGTGCAACGCCGCAGCGGATGAGCACCCGAGGGCCCCGCCGGTCTGACCGGCGGGGCCCTCACCCGTGTCGCCGGTCAGCCCGGCCGGTCGCCTCGCCGGAGTGAGCTGTGCTGATGGTTGTCGATATTGCTAGGGCGGGACGGCCGTGCTGGAATGGCTCACAGCACCGCAGCACGGGGGCAACCGCGCTGGGGAACCGGTGTACGCGGGAGCAGCGCGGTGCCGGCCGCACGTCGCCTCGACCGGCGCGTGCCGTCCGCCGGGCCACCGCCACGACGACGGGCAGTCGACCCGCCGGCCGGCAGTTCCACCGGCCCGCCCATCCGGCAGCGATCACCCCCTCATGGAGGACGACCATGCGCAGTTCCCTCGCGGTACTCACCGCGGCCCTGATCCTCGGCGTCACCGCCGGCAGCGTCCCGGCCGGTGTCTCGGACGCCGCCCCGCGCACGTGCCACCGCGACCTGTTGTTCTGCGAGGACTTCGAGCGCCTGCCTCCAGAGGGCCCCAGCACGCTGAAGTGGGGCGTCGACACCCGCCACGGCACGCTCACGGTGGAGCGCGCCAAGCACGGCAACCAGGTGTTGCACGTCCGGACCGTCGACAACGGCCGGGCCTTCCTGCGCGTCGACGACTTCGCCGCGCCGGGCAACCGCTTCTACGGGCGGATGCGGCTGCGCGTGGACGCCTTCCCCACCGCCCCGGACTGGGCGCACTTCACGCTGGTGGAGGCGACCGGCAGCGGCAGCTCGGAGGTCGTCCGCCCGATCGGCGGCCAGTACGCGCCCACCGTCCCCGGCACCTTCTGGGGGGTGGGCGCGGACGGTGGCCCGACCGGCGACTGGACCAACTGGCGGGAGTCGGCCCCGGTCGTCGAGGACACCTGGCAGTGCTTCGAGTGGAAGCTCGACCCGACGGACAACCGGGTCGCGGTGTGGATCGACGGGGTGGCGAACCCGGAGCTGACCGCCTCCACCACCGACCACGGCGGCAACGAGGTCCCGTTCGTCCTGCCGGCGGTGGACACCGTGAAGATCGGCTGGCAGCTCTACCAGGGCGGCACGACGCCTGGCGAGTTCAACCTCTGGATCGACGACATCGCGCTGTCCACCAAGCGGCTCGGCTGCTGACACCCGGCTGCGGCGACCGCCGACGGGCGGGCCGGCCGGGGGCCGAGCGGTCCCCGGCCGGCACCGTCCGATCCGGAGGGTCCGGGGTTCGACTCCGGGCCGGACACGGGTTTCCCGACCGGGTCGGTGGGGGTAGAGACGGCACCGTCCGTCAGTCCACCGTCGAGGAGAGTGTCATGTCGGTACAGGCGTTCCTCTATGTCGTCGCGGTCATCCTGATCGTGCTCGCCGCGCTGCCCATCCCCAGCCGGGGCGTCTCGCTCGCCCTGCTCGGGGCGGCGTGCGCCCTGCTGGCCTACGCCTGGCCGGTGATCACCGGCTGACCGGCGGCGGGTGGTGGTGCGGGCCCAGGTGACTGCGCTCGCCCTCGTGGTCGAGGATGCAGAGGATCTCGGCCGGGCCGTCGTGTGCGCCGAACGCGTGCGGGACCAGGGTGGAGAACTCGGCGGCCTCGTTGGTGCCGACGAGGATCGTCCGCTCGCCGAGGCGCAGGACGATCGTGCCGGACAGCACGGTGAACCAGTCCCGCCCCGGGTGCACCCGCAGGTCGGTCGGGACGTCCCGGGTGATCCGCAGCTTGGCGACCGTCTGGTTGCTGTCCCGGGACAGCAACCAGGTGGTGACGCCCCGGTTCTCGTCGCAGTGCGGGCGGATCACGACGTCGTCGTCGGCGTCGGACTCGACCAGCCGGTCGAGCGTGATGCCCAGCACCCGGGCGATGGTGGCGACCTGGTCCAGGGCGATCCGGCGGTGCCCGGTCTCGATCCGGCTGAGCGTGGAGGGGCTGATCAGGCAGCGTCGGGCCAGTTCCTCCAGCGACCAGCCGCGCGCCAGCCGCAGGCTGCGTACGCGCTGGCGGACCAGGTCCTCCAGATCCCTGTCTTGCTTCATGCGCAAGATGCTATGCCGTAGGGGCATGGCCCGGCTACCGTCGCCGCATGGCACACGACCACCTGATCGAGCTGCTCGACCTGGACGCCGAGGTCCTGCACGACTACTTCCGCGACGTGATCGGCTGGGTCGGCCGGGAGGCCGTCGGGCAGCCCCACGTGGTCGACCTGGGGGCCGGCAGCGGCACGGCCTCCCTCGCCCTCGCCCGGGAGCTGCCCGGTGCCACCGTCACCGCGGTCGACCTCTCCCCGGAGATGCTGGCCCACCTGCGTTCCCGGGCCGACGCCGCCGGGCTGGGCGACCGGATCCGGACCGTGCAGGCCGACCTCGACCGCCCCTGGCCCGACCTCGGGCCGGCCGGGGTGATCTGGGCCGCCGCGTCCCTGCACCACCTGGCCGATCCGGCGACCGCGCTCGCCTCGGCGTTCGGCGCGCTGCAGCCGGACGGGCTGCTGGTGGTCGCCGAGGTGGACGCGTTCCCCCGCTTCCTCACCGGCACGCCGGGCGAGCAGGTGGAGCGGCGGGTGCACGACGAGGCGGCGAAGCGCCGGCACGAGGCGGGCCTGCACATGCACGAGAACTGGGGGGAGCGGATGACGCAGGCCGGCTTCCGTTCGGTGACCGAGCGGCGCTTCGACATCGACCTGCGCCCCCCGCTGCCCGCCGCCGCCGTCCGTTACGCGCAGGTCTCGCTGGGCCGGATGCGGCACGGGCTGGCGGACCGGCTCTCCCCGGCCGACCTCGCCGCCCTCGACGCGGCCGTGGCGGAACTGCCGGGCCGCGACGACCTCGGCGTCCGTACCGAGCGGACGGTCTGGCTGGCCCGCCGCTGAGCACCGGCCCGCGCCGGTCTGACGGTGGACCGGCGCGGGACCGCAGCCGGATCGGTTCCCGCGGCGGCCGGGCGGGTCAGGCGCAGCCGCGGTACTGCAACGCGGCGTCCTTCATGTACGCCCAGAGCGGCAGGCCGTTCCAGTAGTCGTAGGTCAGCGTCCAGCCGTTGCCGGTGTTGCCGGTCGGGCCGGTGACGACCTGCCCGTAACGGCGGGTGCCGTACAGCGTCGACTCGTTGGGCGCGGTGTACATGCCCGCGTAGTCCCAGACGACGGTGAAGCTGCTCGTCGTGCAGGCCGCCTGCGCCGCTCCGGCCGGTGCCAGGGCCGTCAGGGTCGTCGCCGCCACGGCGGCCGCGAGCGTACGCAGCAGATGTCGCCGAATGGCCATCGTGTCCTCCGCTGGATCGTCGGGGATGTATCTGTCTCTCGGAGGCTAGACCATCAGCCGTCGGCCGGGGGGCGATCACCGCCGCCCTCCCGCGCGGGCGGTCCGCCGCGCCGGTGCCGCCATTTCCGATCAATTATTCCGATGGCGGTTGACCATTCAACATCTGCCCTGGCAGAAATTGCCGCAGCGTGCTGCGTGCCCGCATTCGCCGTTATCGAGAATGTCGGAGGCGAGAATCCCACGAGTCCTTGCCGGATGACAACTTCACTTGACCGTCATCAATTCCAGCGTTAACGTGTGTTAAGGCTGGAGGTCGTACGGCGGGCCTGACATGATGGCAGTCCGGCAGTGCGACAGGCCCGGTGGCGAGCGTCGGCCGCCCCGCCCGGGACGGCGCAGAGAGCCGGGCGACAGCCACCGAAAATTGCTCTGAATGCCTCCCCGTGCCCCCTCGCGGCGCGGGCCGGCATGCTGCGGTAGAGCGCCGGCACATTGTCGGCGAACCACCGCGGAAAAGATCGGGCAGCGGTCCCCGAATTGCGGTGACGCGCGTCCCGCGAAAGCACCGCACATTATCGACCGCGACGGAAGAAGCTGGTGGAAAACCGTGAAGCTCCTGATGGTCGCCATGCCCTGGCAGGGTCTCGACACCCCGTCCAGCGCGCTGGGAATCCTGGGGCAGTGTGTCCGCAGGCACGCCGCCAACTGGGAGATCGACGAACTGTACGCCAACCTCCGGTGGGCCGAGCACCTGCTCGTCGAGAGCGGCGGCACCCTCACGCCGACCGACTACGGCAACGTGGCGGACCAGGTGTTCCACGGCGTCGGCGACTGGGTCTTCACCCCGGCGCTGTACGACATCGACAGCTACCGGGTCCCCGAGTTCGCCGAGTTCCTCAGGCAGCGCGGCGTGGACCCGGACGCCCCCGTCGCGATGCAGCGGTACGCCCGCGGGTTCGTCCGACGGCTCGCCGAACAGATCGCCGCCGACCCTCCTGACCTGGTCGGCTTCACCAGCACCTTCATGCAGAACGTGCCCTCCCTGGCATTGGCGCGGGAGCTGAAGCGACTCGTGCCGGGCATCCGTACGGCGATGGGCGGCAGCAACTGCGACGGGCTCCAGGGCCCGGCGTTGCACCGCAACTTCCCCCAACTCGACTTCGTGCTCAGCGGCGAGGGCGAACGTTCGCTGCCCATGCTGCTCGACCGGATCGCCTCGGGCGCCGACCTCGCGGACGTGCCGGGGCTGAGCTGGCGGCACGAGGGGCGGACGGTGGTGAATCCGCCGGCACGCGGCGCGCTGCCGTTCGCGATGGTGCCCGCGCCCAACTACGACAGCTACTTCCGGGCCCTGGCGGAGACGTCGTTCGCACCCCAGGTCCGGCCGATGGTGGTCCTGGAGACCTCGCGGGGCTGCTGGTGGGGCGAGGTCCACCAGTGCACCTTCTGCGGGCTGAACGGGTCGAACATCGACTTCCGCAGCAAGGCCCCCGACCGCATCGCCGGTGAGGTGGTGGAACTGGCGCAGCGGTACCGGGTCCTGGACCTGATCATGGTCGACAACATCCTCGACATGAAGTACCTGAACACGGCCATTCCGGCGATGGCCGCCCTCGACTGCGACCTGCGGGTGCACTACGAGATCAAGTCCAACATGACCCGGGACCAGTTGCGCGCCCTGAAACAGGCGAACGTCACCTACGTACAGCCCGGCATCGAGAGCCTCAGCAGCCACGTGCTGCGCCTGATGGACAAGGGCGTCAGCGCCGCGCACAACGTCCGGATGCTGCGCGACGGTCACGACCTCGGCCTCAACGTCACCTGGAACATCCTCTACGGCTTCCCCGGTGAGACCGAGGACGACTACCGGCGGCTGCTGGGCAAGTTCGCCACCCTGGAACACCTCCAACCGCCGACCGGGGCCTGGCGGATAGCGCTGGAACGCTTCAGCCCCTACTTCGAGGACCCGACCCAGGGGTTCATGTACCGCCGGCCGGCCGAGATATACGACTTCATCTACCAGGTCCCGCGCGACGAGCTGTACGACCTGGTCTATCTCTTCGACACCCGCGACCAGGGCATCGTCGGCCCGATCGAGGACGAGCTGAAGCAGGGCGTCGAACGCTGGGCGCAGGCGTACCGGGGCGGTGACCTGTCCTACCGGGTCGACGACCGGGGGCGGGTGACCATCGAGGACCGCCGGGCCAGCTGGCCCGAGGAGACGATCGAGCTGGACGACGTCCACAGCAACGTCTACCTCGGCATGTTCCAGGTCGCCGGCCGGGCGGGCATCGCCCGACGGCTCGCCGACAGCGGGCACCCCGTCACCGCCGACGGGCTCGACCGGATGCTCCGCTGGTTCGTCGACCGGGGCCTGGCCTTCGAGGACGAGGAACGGTACGTCGCCGTCGCACTCGACGTCGACCCGTACCGGCGGAAGCTGATCGACGGCAGGGAGGTGGTGGCGTCCCGATGAGCACGTCACTGACGATCGACGACCTGCGGGCCCCCGGCACACCCGTCCCGGCGGGCGGGCGGCCGGCCACGCTCACCCTCGACCCGGCGGAGCTGCCCACCAGCGGGGAGTTCGTGGAGCTGCTGACCCGGGTCCCCGTCGGCGGGGTACGGCTGGCCGAACCCGTCGACCTGTCCACACTGCCCGACCGGACCGCCGCGCGGATCGTCGCGTTGCTGCGCGAGTGCTCCTCGATCGGCGTACCGGTCACCTGGTCGCTGGTCCTGGACGCGCAGCGGCGGCACCTCGTGCGGCACCTCGACCACCTGCCCGCCCCCATGCGGGCGACGGTGCGCGGCAGCGGGACCACGGCGGTCGACGGGTGGCGCTCCACCCGGACGTTCGGCCTGCTCCACTTCCGTCGGGGCCCGGGGTTCCTGGCCGTCGTCGACCAGCGTCACCGGCCCGTGCGCCGGCTGGTCCTGGACGACCCCACCCGGATCGACGTCTTCCTCCGGGCGTTGCCGGGCTGCCCGTGGGCCGAGCTGACCGCCGGGCCGGCCGAGGCCGACGCCGCCCGCCGGCTGGTGGACGACGGGCTGCTGCTGCGCCTCGGCGACCACTGCGTGACCCTGCCGGTGCACATGCGTTCGTGGCCGCTGGGCGCGGCCCTGCTGGGTGGCACCCTGGCCTCGGCCGGGAAGAAGCGCGACGACGCGACCGACGCGGACCCCGCCCCGGGCGGGCCGGGCGACCTGCCCCGGGCGGTCCGGTTCGCTCCCGCCGCCGCGCGCCGTTTCGTCGCCGACGCCGTACGGGAATACCGGCGGTGTCTGGACAGCCGGGACGCCGACGGGGTGCCCCACCACCCGCCCCGCGCGTCGGCGCTGCTGTTCGGGCAGGTGGACGACGCCGCGATCACCGTCACCGACATCGAGTTCGTGCCGAACGTCCGGGGGCGGGACGAGAGCGTCATCGCCGAGTTCGAGGAGCGGATCGCCCCCCGCTTCGGCGAGGTCTACCGGGACACCGAACGCGGGTTCTGGTGCGCCGACGAGGGGGTGCTGCAGGCCATCAAACAGCACTCCGTGCACGGTCGGGAACTGCTCGGCTCGGTGCACTCCCACCCGAACTGGCACGAGATCGGTCCACCGCACGAACGTCGGCAACGGCTCAGCGAGCAGCCCACCGGCATGGACGAGTACCTGTTCCGCCAGTCCGGCTGGCCGGTGAACGTGATCTGGTACGTCCGGGCCAGCGGTGACCGGCTGATCCACCGGGTGGCGGGCTGGCGGCCCGGACCGCAGGGGTGCGAGCCGCTGGACGTACGCCTGCCGGCGGAGCTGCGTACCGAGATCGAGATCGAGTTCCCACCCTGACCACCGCGCCGCGACCGCGCCGGTGACGTCAGGAAACCTGTCCAGGAGGTAACCCAGTCATGTCCGAATCTGCCCACGGCACCGGCACACCGTCGCCGGCGCCCGTCGTGACCGTCAAGGTCCCGGCGGCCTTCCACGCGTTGACCGGCGGTCGGCGGCTGTTCTCCGTCGAGGGCGACAGCATCCGCGAGGTGCTCGTCCGGCTCGACCGCGCCGCCCCGGGGCTGCTCGACAAGATCGTGGACGGGGACCAGCGGGTCAAGCGCTACGTCAACGTCTACCTCAACGACGACGACATCAGGGGCCTGGACGGCCTGGAGACGAAGGTCGGCCGGGACGACCTGGTCTGGATCATCCCGGCGGTGGCCGGTGGCAGCGGCGAGCCGGGAGGTCGGGGGTCGCGATGACGGAGGTGCTGCCCACGACGTACTTCACCGATCCGGGGGACTCGCCCCACGCGGCGACGACGGAGCTGCGCTCCCGGTGCCCGGTGCACCGGATGGACGTCCCGCCCGGTGCCGAGGCGTACGCCGTCCTCGCGAACCGGGTCGTCGAGGAGGCGTTCGGCGATCCACGCCTGTCCAAGCAGATCGAGAACCTGCCCGCCCGGTACCGGGACAAGGCGGCGACCAACAGCCTGCTGGTCGTCGGCAACCTGGGCTTCGCCGACCCGCCGAAGCACACCCGGCTCAAGAAGCCGATCAGCCGCGCGTTCCTGCCCGCCGTGGTCGCCCGGCTCCGGCCACGCATCCAGGCCGTCGTGGACGACCTCATCGACGCGTTCCCCGACGGCGGCGAGATCGACCTGGTGACCGCGTTCGCACTGCCGTTGCCGCTCATCGTCATCTGCGAGTACCTGGGCATCCCGGTGCAGGACCGGCCGCTGTTCCAGCGGTGGAGCTACGTGCTCAGCCAGGACCCGTTGCAGCACGCGGAGAGCGAGCTGAAGGCGGCGAGCGACGAGTTCTCCGACTACTTCACCGCCCTGGTGGCGCAGCGGCGGGCGAACCTCGGCACCGACCTGCTGAGCGAACTCGTCCGGGCCCGGGACGAGGACGCGCTCACCGACCGGGAGCTGCTGTCGACGATCCTGCTGCTGATCATCGCCGGGCACAAGACGGTCGCGAACATGGTCGGCAACGGCACCCTGCTGCTGCTGCGGCACCCCGACCAGCTCGCGATGCTGCGCGCCGACCCCGACCTGATCCCCGGGGCGATCGAGGAGATCCTGCGCTACGAGGGGTCGGCGGGCTGGGCCTCGCTGCGGGTCGCCACCCGGGACATGTGCCTCGGCGGGGTGGACATCGCCCGGGGCAGCTTCGTGCACCTGTCGCTCTCCGCCGCCGGCCACGATCCCGAGGTGTACGACGACCCGGAACGGTTCGACGTCACCCGGTCGCCGAACCGGCACCTGTCCTTCGGCCACGGCACACACTTCTGCATCGGGGCCCCGCTGGCCCGGCTCCAGGGCGAGATCGCCTTCGCCACCCTGCTGCGCCGCCTGCCGGAACTCGCCCTCGCGGTGCCCTCCGAGAAGGTCGTCTGGGTGGCGGACAGCTCGCTGAGCCGGGGCCTGGAGGCGCTCCCCCTGCGGGTCGGCAGGCGGCTGCCCCGATGACGGCCCGGTCGCGGGTGGACGCCGGTGCGGGTCGTACCGACGCCGGGCCGGCGGGCGGGGACGGTCCGCCGGTGGGCGCGAGCATCGCCGTGGTCGGGGCCGGCGGCGTGGGCGGGTACCTCGGTGGCCGCCTCGCCGCCGCCGGGCACGACGTCCGGTTCCTCGCCCGGGGTACGACCCTCGCCGCGCTGCGTCGCACGGGGCTGCGGGTCACCGGCGACGCGGGGGACTGGGTGGCTCCGGCGCTGCGCGCGTCGGACGACCCGCACGACCTCGGTCCCGTCGACTACGTGCTGCTCTGCGTCAAGACCCCGCACCTGCCCCCGGCCCTGGACGCGCTGGACCCACTGGTCGGCCCGGACACCGCGGTGGTCACCGTGCAGAACGGGGTCGAGGCGCCGGAGCAGGTGGCGGCCCGGCTCGGCCGTGCCCGGGTGCTGCCCGGCCTGGCCCGGGTGGTCGCCACCCCCGTCGCGCCGGGCGAGGTGCGCTACCACGGTCCGCCTGGCGCGTTGGGCTTCGCGGAGTGGGACGGCGGCGCGTCCGACCGGGTGTTCCGCCTGCGCGGGCTGCTGCGCGGGGCGGGGGTGGACGTGCTGGAACCGGCCGACATCTGGGCCGCACTGTGGGCGAAGTTCCTGCTGGTGGTGCCGGTCGGCAGCCTCGGCGCGGCCACCGGCGGGGCGACGGTCGGCGAACTCCGTTCCCGCCCCGGCACCCGCCGGATGCTGGTCACGGGCATGCGCGAGATATACGAGACCGGAATTGCGCTCGGAATCGCGCTGCCGCCGGACGCGCCGGATACGGCGGTGGCGCTGATGGACCGGCAACCGGCGGACAGCACCACCTCGCTGCAAAGGGACATCCTCGCCGGGAGACTGTCGGAGTTCGATGCCTGGACGGGTGCCGTCGTCCGACTGGCCGGGCGGGCCGGACGGCCGGCGCCGCTGCACGGGATGCTGCACGAACTGCTCGCCACGCGCATATCCCGGACCGTCGGGCAGAAGTGAGGGCGGGCCGTCCGTCGGGTCCGGGCCAACGGCCGAGGTCAGTTCGGTGGCGTCCGCCCGGGGGAGCGTGACGCCGTTTCGGATCGGGGTCCCTTTGCCGTTCCCCGATGCGCTCGCCGTGCAATCATGGCGTCGAGACCGACCCTTCAGGAGATCCTGTGAATACCGCCGTACCCCAGACCGAAGACGCCGGTGCCGCTGCCTGCGCCGGGCCGGCCGATGCGCTCGGGACGTCCGCCGCGCAGGCCCGCAGCGCCGTGCTGGAGGAGCTGATCCGCACGGACCCGGGGCGGTTCCGGGTGCTCACCGGTGACCGCCCCACGGGCCGCCTGCACCTCGGTCACTTCTTCGGCACGCTGCACAACCGGGTCCGGCTCCAGGAACTCGGGGTGGAGTTGTTCGTGGTCATCGCGGACTACCAGGTCCTCACCGACCGCGACGTGGCGGACAATCTGCTCCAGCACGTCGAGGAACTGGTGCTGGACTACCTGGCCATCGGCGTGGACCCGGCCCGCAGCACGATCTTCACGCACGGGGCGGTGCCGGCACTCAACCAGTTGATGCTGCCGTTTCTCAGTCTCGTCTCGGTGTCGGAACTCAACCGCAATCCCACCGTCAAGGACGAGATCGCGCACTCGCGGCAGTCCGCCGTCAGCGGGTTGATGTTCACCTATCCCGTCCACCAGGCCGCCGACATCCTGTTCTGCAAGGCGAATCTGGTTCCGGTCGGCCAGGACCAACTTCCGCACCTCGAACTCACCCGGACGATCGCCCGTCGTTTCAACGACCGGTACGGCGCCGGTTCGGTGGTGTTCCCCCAGCCCGACGCGTTGTTGTCGAGCGCCCCGCTGCTGCTCGGCACGGACGGCACCAAGATGAGCAAGAGCCGGAACAACGCCATCACGCTCGCCGCCACCGTCGACGAGACCGCCCGGCTGGTCAAGGGGGCGAAGACGGACTCGGAGCGGCACATCAGCTACGACCCGGCCACCCGCCCGGAGGTGTCGTCGCTGCTGCTGCTGGCGGCCCTGTGCCAGGGGCGCAGCCCGGAGCAGGTGGCCGCCGACATCGGGTCGGCGGGGGCGGCGGCGCTCAAGAAGGTCGTCACCGAGTCGGTCAACGAGTACCTGGCCCCGATCCGCGCCCGTCGGGCCGAGTACGGGCAGGACCGGGCCCACCTGCGGGCCGTCCTGAGCGAGGGCAACGAGCGGGCGCGGGCGGTGGCCGATGCCACCCTGACCGAGGTACGGGCGGCGATGAACACCTGCTACTGACGCCGGCCGGGCCGGCCCCCGGGTGGGGGCCGGTCACGTCGTCGACGGCAGCGCCCGTGCTCAGGCCTTGCGGGCCACCCCACCGACGATCGTGTGGTAGGTGGCGGTCTGCCTGGTGTCCTCCTCGCCGTCCGGGTGCCACTCGGCCAGCGGGACCAGCCCGGGCGGGACCAGCTCCAGGTCGCCGAAGAAGCCGAGGATCTCGTCCCGGGTACGCCACCGGCCGGTGCCCAGCGTCTCGTTGAAGACCTTCTCCACCGCCCGCGCCTTCGCCGAGACCTCCGGCTGGGCCGCACCCGGGTCGTAGAAGTGCGAGATGGCCAGGTAGCTGCCGGAGGGGAGGGCGTCGATCAGCCGGCGGGCCACCCCGGCGGGGTCGTCGTCGTCGTGCAGGTGGTGCAGGATCGCCAGGAGCAGCAGCCCGACCGGCTGGTCGAAGTCGATCAGCTTGCGGTCGCGCATCTCCGCCAGCAGCTCGTCCGGCTGCCGCACGTCGGCCCCGACCACGGTGGTGGTCCGGGCGTCGGCGAGCAGGGCGCGTCCGTGGGCGAGGGCCATCGGGTCGTTGTCCACGTAGACCACCCGGGCGTCCGGGTCGACCTGGTGGGCGATCTCGTGCACGTTGCCCCGGGTGGGCAGGCCGGAGCCGAGGTCGAGGAACTGGCGGATGCCGGCTTCGGCGGCCAGGTAGCGGACCGACCGGCGCAGGAAGGCCCGGCAGGCCCGCCCGGCCTCCGGACCGTCCGGGGTCACCTGCATCGCCATCTGGGCGGCTTCCCGGTCGACCGCGAAGTTGTCCTTGCCGCCGAGGTAGTAGTCGTACACCCGGGCGATGCTGGGTCGGGTCGTGTCGACGCCCGGCGGCGCCGCCTTGTCGCTCGTCAACGCTTCGATCCCTCCGAACAGGGCCATGGTCGGTGAATACTGGCGGGGAGACCACGACACCCATGGCTGCCGAACCGGTGCCGGCCCACGACGTGGGTCGGATCTGCCCTGAGGGTAGATGAGCGCGCTCCCAACGTCGATTCCGCCTCTGTCGGTAACGCGGCAGGTGGGCACGAATCGGAACCGTCGTCGCGCCCCGTGGCCCGTTCGGGGTCCACAGTCGACCCGTCCACGATGGTCGCTGACGGATCGTCGTACCGGCGGCGGCGACAGGTCTTCCCGGAACGGCCGGACGGCCCTCGGGGGACTCCATCGACCGGTCCCGATCAGCATGTGGACTCCGTCGACGGTCGGCGTCCGGGGGCGGCGGACAATCGAGCCACATTGACCAGCATCTTAGTGAGAAATCCGGATCCCGGCCGGGATCGGCGGATCGTCACCCATGCGGTGCGGTGGTTCCTAATTTATGCTCCCCATGATGCATCGATACCGGTAGATCGATTTCGGTGCCACCACCCCGCGACCGCCGACGACGGCGGGTCCGTTCGCCGATCGGAGTTCCCGATGGTCCTGCAACCGGCCGCCACCGCGCTGGCCAGCCTTCTGCTCGCCCTGCCCGCCGCCGTCCCGGCGGGCCCCGGCACCGCGCCCGCGCCGTCCCTGCGGGCCGCCCTGTCGACCGGGCAGTCCGCCACCCTGGCCGGCCCACCCGGCGCACCGCCCGGTGTCTGCCCGGCCGGCACCGGCTACGGCCCGCCGCTGCCGTCGACCTCGGTCACGGCCACGAAGATCCGGGGCGGGTTCGCGTTCCTGGAGGGGCCCGTCTGGATCGCCGACCGGGGCTACCTGCTCTTCTCCGACATGGCCGCGCCGACCGGGTCGGAGAACGTCCAGCCGTCGACGATCCGGCGGTTCACCCCGCCGGCCACCTTCGACACGTTCCTCGGCAACGCCGGCAGCAACGGGCTCGCGCTCACCCCCGACGGGCAGCAGCTCGTCGCCGCCACGCACGACCAGCGCAGCGTCTCGACGTACCGGCTCGACAACCTGGCCCGGGGGGTCGTCGCCGGCAACTACCAGGGCCGGGCGTTCAACTCGCCCAACGACGTGGCGGTCCGCTCGGACGGTGTCGTCTACTTCACCGACCCCAACTTCCAGCGGGGCAACCGGCCCGATCAGATGAGCGGGCGGACCAGCGTCTTCCGCGTCTCCGGCGGCCAGGTGTCGCTGGTCGACGACGCGCTGCGCCAGCCCAACGGCATCGCGCTCTCCCCGGACGGCAGCACCCTCTACGTCGGCGCCTACGGCGAGAACAAGATCTACAAGTACGCCGTCCAGCCCGACGGCAGCACCGGCCCCCGCAGCGTGTTCGTCAACTACGTCGGCGGCCCGGACGGCGGCACGATCGACTGCGCCGGCAACGTCTACTGGACCTCCGGCGGCGACGGGCTGGTGCACGTCTACTCGCCCACGGGCAGCCAGCTCGGCACGATCCGCTCCGGCGTGAGCGGCACCACCAACGTGGCGTTCGGCGGGTCCGACCGGCGCACCCTCTTCGTCACCTCGGGCCGGACGAACGACTCCGGCCTGTACAGCGTGCGGCTCAACGTGCCCGGCTACCCGTACTGACCCACCCGGCTTCCAGGAAGGGACCTATCGCGTGCGATCCAGTCTTCGCCATCCCCGTCGCGTCGTCGGCCTCGCGCTGCTGACCAGCGCCTGCACCGTCCTGGCCGGCGCACCCGTCACCGCCGGCCCACCGACCACGCCGGGCGGGACGACCCTCGTCCGGGCCGCCGCCGACACCCGGCCGCCCACCGCGCCGGGCTACCTGCGCAGCACCCGGCTGACCTGTCAGTCGGTCACGCTCGCCTGGTCGGCGTCCCGGGACGACGTCGGGGTCGCGTACTACGACATCTACCACGACGGCCAACTGGTCACCTCGGTCGCCGGCAACACGCTCACCGCCACCCTCACCGTGGCGCAGGGCGTCACCTGGGGGTGGTACGTCAACGCCCGGGACGCCGCCGGCAACGTGTCGCAGGCCAGTGCCACGCTCTCCGTGACGCCGCCGTTCTGCCAGTCGGACACCCAGCGGCCCACCACCCCGACCAACCTCGCCGCCACCGCCAACGGCACCGACGTGACCCTGACCTGGACGGCGTCCACCGACAACGTGGCGGTCACCCGGTACGACATCCTGCGCGGCGGGGTGACGGTCGGCTCGGTCACCGGCACGGCCGGCAACCCGCCGGCGACCTCGTTCACCGACACCGGGCTGGCCGCCGACACCGAGTACCGCTACACGGTCGTCGCCCGGGACGCGCAGGGCAACACCTCCACGGCGAGCAGCGCGGTGACCGTGCGTACCGGGTCGGCCTGCACCAGTGCGGTCTGCGGCACCACGGTGGTCACCACCGAGCGGGACCTGCCGTGGGGGCTGGTGCAACTGCCCGACGGCACGGTGCTCTACGGCCGGCGTGACCTGTTCGACGTCGTCGCGATGAACCCGGACGGCAGCAACAAGCGCAGCATCGGCACGGTGCCCAACGTGGCCGGCACCAACGGCGAGGGCGGGGTGCTCGGGCTGGCCGTGTCGTCGAGCTTCACCACCGACCGGTGGCTGTACATCTACCACACCACCACGACCGACAACCGGATCGTCCGCATCCGCTACGACGGCACGTTGCAGACCGGCACGGTACAGGTGCTGCTGACCGGTATCCCGCGCAACAAGTACCACAACGGCGGGCGGCTGCGGTTCGGCCCGGACGGGATGCTCTCCGCCGCCCCCGGCGACGGGCAGAGCCCGGACCGTGCCCAGGACGTCAACGACCTGGGCGGCAAGGTGCTGCGGATCCGCCCCGACGGCACCGTGCCGTCGGACAACCCGTTCGGCAACGCGGTCTGGAGCTACGGGCACCGCAACCCGCAGGGGCTGGCGTTCGACTCCCGGGGCCGGCTCTTCGAGCAGGAGTTCGGCAACAACGTCATGGACGAGACCAACATCATCGTCCGGGGCGGCAACTACGGGTGGCCGGCCTGCGAGGGCACCACGGGCAGCTGCGCCAACCCCAACTTCATCGCCCCGATCCGCACCTACCCGGTGGCCGAGGCGTCGTGCAGCGGCCTGGCCATCGTCCGGGACGTGCTCTACCTCGGCTGCCTGCGGGGCAACCGGATGTACCGGGCGGTGATCAGCGGGAACACCCTCACCGACGTGCAGCAGTACTTCGTCGGCACGTACAGCCGGCTGCGGACCGTCGAGCCGACCCTCGACGGGAACCTGTGGCTGACCACGAGCACCGGCGGTGACAAGGACAGCATCCCCAACAACAGCAACGAGCGGATCCTCAAGGTGACCCTGGGCAGGTAGCCGGGCCTGCTAGGCGTACCGGCCGCCGCGACGGCACACCGTCCGGCCGCGACCGGCCCACCGCCTGCGGTGCGGTCGCCGACCACCCCGGTCGGCGACCGC
>NZ_JBMDWU010000557.1:0-14119 GCF_048594385.1 Micromonospora sp.
ACCCCAACCACAACGGCACCGAACGACCCTGCCCGTACGTCGCCAACAACGCCTGCGCCTCGATCGGATCACCCAACCGGGTGCCGGTGCCGTGACCCTCCACCACCTGCACGTCCGTCGGGGTCAGACCGGCGGATTCGAGGGCCTGCCGGATGACGGCGCGTTGGGCGGGGCCGTTGGGTGCGGTGAGCCCGTTCGACGGACCGTCCTGGTTGATCGCGGAACCCGAGACGACGGCGAGCACCGGGTGGCCGTGACGGCGGGCGTCGGAGAGCTTCTCCAGCAGCAGCATGCCGGCGCCCTCGGCCCAGCCGACCCCGTCGGCGGCGGCCGAGTACGACTTGGCCCGGCCGTCCGGGGCCAGCCCCCGCTGCCGGCTGAACTCGACGAACGTGCCGGGACTCGCCATCACGGTGACGCCACCGGCGAGGGCCAGCGTGCACTCCCCGGCGCGCAGCGACCGGGCGGCGAGGTGCAGGGCGACCAGGGACGACGAGCAGGCGGTGTCGACGGTGACGGCGGGACCGGTCAGGCCGAAGGTGTAGGCGATCCGGCCGGAGGCGACACTGCCGGCGCTGCCGGTCAGCAGGTAGCCCTCGAACTCCTCGGGGACGTCGCGGACCCGCAGGCCGTAGTCGCCGTACATGATGCCGGTGAACACCCCGACCGGGGTACGCCGCACCGAGGCGGGAAGGATGCCGGCCCGTTCGAACGCCTCCCAGGTGATCTCCAGCAGCAGCCGCTGCTGCGGGTCGACGCCGAGCGCCTCCCTGGGGCTCATCCCGAAGAAGGCGGGGTCGAAGTCGGCGGCGTCGTGCAGGAAGCCACCCTCGTGGGCGTAGCTGTGGCCGGCCCGTTCCGGGTCGGGATCGTAGAGGTCCGCCGGCCAGCCCCGGTCGGTGGGGAAGTCGGAGATGGCGTCCCGGCCCTCGGCGACCAGGTCCCACAGGTCCTCCGGGGAGCCGACGCCACCCGGGTAGCGGCAGGCCATCCCGACGATGGCGATGGGTTCCCGGTCCCGTTCGGTCAGCTCGGTCAGCCGCTGCCGGGCCCTGTACAGGTCGGCGCTGACCTTCTTGAAGTATCCGAGCAGCTTCTCGTCGGCCATGTCGGTCTCTTCCGCCCTTGGTCGTCAGGTGGGGTCGGTCGGTGTGCCCGTCGGATCAGTCCAGGGAGATGCCGAGTTCGCGGTCGACGAAGGCGTAGACCTCCTCCGCCGAGGCGTCGGCGAGTTCCGCGTCGACGTTCTCCCCCGCTGCGGCGGGCTCGTCGAGCAGGGCGAGGATGTCCTTGAGCCGGGCCCGCGCCGCCGCCCGTGCCGCCGCGGCGAGATCCGCGGCGAGTACCTCGGCGTGCAACCGGTCCAGCCCGCCGAGCACCGCCGGGCCGGTGTCCCCGGCCCCGTCGGCGAACCGTTCCGCCAGGTAGGCGGCCAGTTCGGCCGGGGTGGGGTGGTCGAAGACGATGGTGGCGGGCAGCCGCAGCCCGGTCGCCGTGCCGAGCCGGTTGCGCAGGTCCACTGCGGTCAGCGAGTCGTAGCCGAGGTCCCGGAACTGCCGTCCCGGGTCGACGTCACCGGCGGTGAGCCCGACGACGGCCGCCACCTGGCCGCGTACCAGGTCCAGCAGGACCGGGTCCCGGTCCTGCGGCGGGAGGGCGGCCAGGTCGACGGTCGGGGTGACGGGTGCGCCGGTGGACCGGGTGGCGGGGACGAGGCCGCGCAGCACGGCGGGCAGCGCGTCGCCCTGCCCCCGCAACGCCGTCGGGTCGAGGCGCAGCGGAAACACCCAGGCCCGGGGCTGGGCCAGGGCGACGTCCAGCAGGTCGAGGCCGTCGGTGACGGGGATGGCGGCCACGCCGGAGCGGGCCATCCGGCGGAAGTCGGCCTCGGTGAGGTGCCCGGTGATGCCGCCGACGCCCTCCCACAGCCCCCAGGACAGGGTGGTCGCGGTCAGCCCCCGGGCGCGACGGTGGTGGACCATCGCGTCGAGGAAGGCGTTCGCGGCGGCGTAGTTGCCCTGGCCGGGCGCGCCGAAGACCGACGCGGCCGAGGAGAACAGCACGAACGCCGACAGGTTCCGCCCGGCGGTCAGCTCGTGCAGGTGCCACACCGCGTCGACCTTGGGCCGTAGCACGGCGTCGACCCGGTCGGGGGTGAGCGAGCCGAGCACCCCGTCGTCGGAGACTCCGGCCAGGTGCACCACGGCGGTCAGCGGGTGCTCGTCGGGGATGCCGGCGAGCAGCGCGGCGACGGCGTCCCGGTCGGCGGTGTCGCAGCCGACGACGGTGGCCTCGGCGCCGAGTTCGGCCAGTTCGGCGACGAGTTTCCCGACGCCGTCGGTGTCGGGTCCCCGGCGGCTGGTCAGCAGCAGCCGGGTCACGCCGTGCCGGCGGACCAGGTGCCGGGCCAGGGCCGCGCCGATGCCGCCGGTACCGCCGGTGAGCAGCACGGTGCCGGACGGGTCGAGCGTGGTGCCCGGCCCCTCGACGGTCTCCAACCGGACCAGGCGGGGCACCAGCACCCGCTCGCCGCGTACCACGGCCTGGGGTTCGGCGGCGGCGACCACGGCGGGCAGCAACCGGCGGGCGGCGGCGGAGCCGTCGAGGTCGACCAGCACGACCCGGCCCGGGTTCTCGGTGGCGGCGGTGCGCAGCAGGCCGAGGGCGGCGGCCAGCGGCAGGTCGTGGGGTTCACCGCCGGCGGTCGGCACGGCGTTCGTGGTCAGCACGACGAGGGTACGGTCGTCGTCGGCGGCCAGCCATTCCTGGACCAGACGCAGTGCTCCGGTGGTGGCCGCGTGCGTGCGGGCGACGGTGTCGGTGCCGTCCGGGGCGGTCAGGGTCACCAGCCGGACCGGGCCGTCGGGGCGCTGCCAGGACGGCGGGTCGTCCCCGGCCGCGCCGACGGCGACCTCGGTCCAGTCGAGCCGGTACAGCGACTCGTGGTGGGTGGGGCGCAGCGCTCCGGCGGACACCGGTCGCCAGTCCAGCCGTTCGGCGACGGCCACCGGTTCGCCCGTACCGTCGGCGAGGGTCACCGCCACCGCGGACTCGCCGACCGGGACGAACCGGGCGCGCAGCGCGGTGCCACCGGGACGGACCACCCGCACCCCGCTCCACGCGAACGGCAGGCTCGGTTCGGCGGCGGTGAGGGAGTCGAGCATGACCGCGTGCAGGGTCGCGTCCAGCAGGGCGGGGTGCAGGGCGTACCCGGCGGCGTCGGGGCGGGCCGGTTCGGGGAGGGTGATCTCGGCGTACACCTCGGTGCCCCGTCGCCAGGCCCGGCGCAGCCCCTGGAAGGTGGGGCCGTACCGGTAGCCGGCGGCGGCGAGCGCCGGGTACGCGGCCGAGACGTCGATCTCGGTGGCGTCGCGCGGCGGCCACTGGCGCAGCGCCTCCACCGGGCCGCCGTCGGGGGTGAGCGTGCCGGTGGCGTGGGTGGTCCACCCGGTGCCGCCGGCCGGCCGGGACCGGTCGGTGACCGCCCGACGGCCGTCGTCGGTGGGTGGGGCGACGGTGACCCGCAGGTCGACGGCCCTGCCCGCCGGCAGCACCAGCGGCGCGGCCAGGGTGACGTCGTCGACGCCGGCACAGTCGACGCGACGGGCGGCGGTGACCGCCAGGTCGACGAACGCCGTGCCGGGCAGCAGCACCGTGTCGAGCACGGCGTGGTCGGCGAGCCACGGATGGGTGGTGGTGGAGATCCGGCCGGCGAGGGTCAGCCCGTCGTCGTCGACGTGTTCGACGAGCGCCCCGACCAGGCCGTGGTCGGTGCCGGTGAGGCCGGCGGCGTCGACGCCGCCGGTGGGGCGGGCGGTGAGCCAGAACCGTTCCCGGGCGAACGGGTAGGTGGGCAGGTCGACCACGCGGGCGCCGCTGCCCCGGTAGCAGGCCGCCCAGTCCACCCGGTGCCCCCGGGCGAACACCTCGCCGACGGCGGCGACCAGGGTGGCCGCCTCGTCCCGGTCCCGGCGCATCGTCGCGGTGACCGTGGCGTCCCCGGTCAGCAGGTCGACGGTCAGCGGGGTGAGGGCGGCGTCCGGGCCGACCTCCAGCAGGGTGTCGACGCCGGTGTCGCGCAGCGCGGCGACCGCGTCGGCGAACCGCACCGGTCGGGACACGTGGGCCACCCAGTGGTCGGGGTCGGTCAGGTCGGCGGGGCGACCGGTCACCGTGGACACCACCGGAATCCGGGGCGGGTGGAAGGCGAGCCCGTCCACCACGGCACGGAAGTCGTCGAGCATCGGTGCCATCAGCGGCGAGTGGAACGCGTGGCTGACCGTCAGCCGCCGGCCCGGCACACCGAGGGCGTCGGTCACCGCGGCCACGGCGGACGCGGTGCCGGAGAGCACCAGGGAACGGGGGCCGTTGACGGCGGCGATGCCCACCTCGGCGGTGAGCAGCGGCACCACGTCGGCCTCGGCGGCCCGGACGGCGGCCATCACGCCGCCGGACGGCAGCGCGCCCATCAGCCGGCCCCGCGCGGTGACCAGGGTGGCCGCGTCGGCCAGCGACAGCACGCCCGCGACGTGCGCGGCGGCGATCTCCCCGATGGAGTGCCCGGCGAGCACGTCCGGTCGCAGCGACCAGGATTCCAGCAGCCGGAACAGGGCGACCTCGACGGCGAAGATCGCGGGCTGGGTGACGGTGGTGTCGTCGAGGCCCTCGCCGGTGTCGACGACGTCGGCCAACGACCGGCCCAGGTGCCCGTCGCAGGCGGCGCAGACCTCGGCGAACGCGGCGGCGAAGACGGGGAAGGCGGCCCGTAGTCCCCGGCCCATGCCGACCCGCTGCGCGCCCTGCCCGGTGAACAGGAACCCCAGGTCGCCGGGGCCGGGCGTGACCAGCGGAAGGTCCCCGTCGGCCAGCGCCCGCAGGCCGGCGGTGTCGGTGACCACCGCGCGCCGGTGCAGCGGCTGGCGGGTGGCCGCCAGGGAGAACCCGAGGTCGACCGGGTCGACCCGGTCGGCGCCGGTGAGCAGGTCGGCGGCGACGGCGCGCAGGCCGCGTTCGTCCCGCCCGGTCACCACCCACGGGGTGACCGGCGGCGGGGTCGGGGGTGCCGGGTCGGCGGTCGGCGGGGCGGCCTCGACGATCACGTGGGCGTTGGTGCCGCTGGCCCCGAAGGAGGAGATCGCCGCCCGGCGCGGCCCCGGACCGGCCGGCCAGGGGCGCTGCTCGCGGAGCAGTTCCACCGCGCCGCGCCGCCAGTCGACGAACGGGGTGGGTTCGTCGGCGTGCAGCGTGCGGGGCAGTACGCCGTCCCGCAGGGCGTGGACGAGTTTGATGATCCCGGCCACCCCGGCGGCGGCCTGGGTGTGACCGATGTTCGACTTCAGCGAACCCAGCCACAGGGGCCGGTCGGCCGGTCGCCCCTGACCGTAGGTGGCCAGCAGCGCCTCTGCCTCGATCGGGTCGCCGAGCCGGGTGCCGGTGCCGTGCGCCTCCACCAGGTCGACGTCGGTGGCGGCGACACCGGCCGTCCGCAGCGCCTCGGTGATCACGGCCTGCTGGGAGCGGCCGTTCGGCGCGGTGAGGCCGTTGGACGCCCCGTCGGAGTTGACCGCGGACCCCCGGACCACGGCGAGGATCCGGTGGCCGTGGCGGTGCGCGTCGGAGAGCCGCTCGACGAGCAGCATGCCCGCGCCCTCCGCCCAGCCGGTGCCGTCGGCGTCCGCGCCGAACGCCTTGCACCGCCCGTCCGGGGCCAGGCCCCGCTGCCTGCTGAACTCGACGAACGTGCCCGGGGTCGACATCACGGTGACCCCGCCGACCAGCGCCATCGTGCACTCCCCGGCGCGCAGCGCGTGCCCGGCCAGGTGCAGCGCCACCAGCGACGACGAGCAGGCGGTGTCGACGGTCAGCGCCGGGCCGACCAGCCCGAACAGGTAGGCGATCCGGCCGGCGACGACACTCGCCGCGTTGCCCGTCATCAGGTAGCCGTCGACGCCGTCCGGGGCGCGGGTCATCGTGGTGGCGTAGTCGTTGCCGTTGCCGCCGGCGAACACCCCGACCCGGGTCCCGCGCAGCGACTCGGGGGTGATCCGGGCGTGTTCGACGGCCTCCCACGCCGTTTCCAGCAGCAGCCGCTGCTGCGGGTCCATGCCCAGCGCCTCCCGGCGGGAGATGCCGAAGAACGCCGGGTCGAACTCGGCCACCCCGGTCAGGAACCCGCCCTGGTCGGTGTAGCTGGTGCCGGGATGGTCGGGGTCCGGGTGGACGAGGTTGGCGAGGTCCCAGCCCCGGTCGGTGGGGAACGACGAGATGGCGTCGACGCCGTCGAGCACGAGCCGCCAGAGCTGTTCGGGGGTGCGCACCCCGCCGGGCATCCGGCAGGCCATCCCGATGATCGCCAACGGCTCGTCGGGGGCCGCGACGGTGGTGCCGGGGGCGTCGCCGTCGGCGGGGCGGGTTCCGGCGGCGAGGTGCCCGGCCAGGGAACGGGCGGTGGGATGGTCGAACACGACGGTGGTGTGCAGGTCCGTCCCGGTGACGGCGGCGAGGCGGTTGCGGATGGTGACCGCCGTCATCGAGTCGATGCCCAGCTCCCCCAGCGGCCGGTCGGCGGTGACCCGGTCGGTGTCCGGGTGCCCCAGGGCGACGGCGATCTCCCGGCGTACCAGGGGCAGCAGGTCGGCCGGGTCGGCCTGCCCGGCGGTGGGCTCGGGTGGCGGGCCGACGTACCCGCCGAGCACGCCGCGTACGCCCGGCGGGAGGTCGGCGACGCCGAGGGGGGCCGGGGTGAGGGCGGCGACCACCACGGCCGGCAGCCGACCGCCGACCGCGCGCCGCAGCGCGGCGACGGCGGCGTCGGCCGGTGCGGCGTCCACCCCCGCCACCGGACGGTCGGCCGGGCCGGCCCAGGCCACCACGCTCGCGGTACGGCCCTGCGCGGCCAGCGTACGGGCGGTGTGGACGGCGACCGCGTGCCGCTGTCCCGCCGCCGGCAGGTCGGGCGCGCCGAGGACGCCGGCGAGCGGGGTGAGCAGCACGACGGTGTCCGGCCCGCCGGTGAGGTCGAGGGCGTCGGCGTCGACGCCCGGGTCGGCGTGCACCAGGGCGGTCACCTCGGGTCCGGCCAGCGCGGCGGGCAACTCGTCCGGGTGCACCCGGCGGACCGTCGCCCCCTCGGCGGTGAGCAGGTCGGTGAGCAGGTCGACACCCGGGCCGTCGCCGGTGACCAGCACCGTGCCGTGCGGCGTCCACTCGGGACCGCCGACGGGCACCGGGGTGAGTCGGCGGGCGCGGGCCCCGCCGGGGCGCAGTTCGAGGTGCTCGGTGACCGGGCCGGTGGCGGCGAGGGCGGCCACCAGCAGGGCACCGGTGTGCGGGTCCGGGTCGGCGGGCAGGTCGAGGGTGCCCCGCCAGGTGTCCGGCCACGCCCAGCCCAGGGCCCGGCCCCGGCCGATGGCCGCGGCGTCCCCGGTGACCTGCCACACCGGGCCGGTGCCGGCGGTGAGCAGCGGGACCGGGTCGGCGGTGAGGGCGAGGACGCCGGTGACCGGGGTGCTGCCGGGGCCGTCGGCGACCTCGACCCGGGCACCGTGCCCGGTGAGCAGGTCGACGAACGGGCGCGGGTCGACGGTGCCGTCGGTGACGATGCGCCAGTCACCGTCGAGGGTCGGGGCCGCCGGCAGGTCGACGCTGTGCCAGGTTTCCTGGATCAGGTACGGCTCATCGCCACGGCGTACGGCTTCCAGCCAGTACCGCTGCCGTTGGAACGGGTACGTCGGCAGGTCGACGACCTTTCCGCCGCCGTAGTACCCCCGCCAGTCGACCTCGTGCCCCCGCACCCACACCTGCGCCAACCCCGACACCGCCGACCTGACCTCATCCACACCAGGCCGCAACATCGGGATACCGTCAGTCAGCAGGGACGACAAACCACCATCCGGGCTGAGTTCCCACCACGACCGAGGGCCGGCCGCCTCGATCGCGTCATGGAACCGCACCGGCTCACGCACCTGCCGCACCCAGTAATCCGGGTCCGCCAGATCCCCGACCTGCCCGGTGACGGTCGACACCACCGGAATCCGCGCCGGGTGGAAGGACAGACCCTCGACGACCGTGCGGAACTCGTCCAGCATCGGCTCCATCAACGGCGAATGAAACGCATGACTCACCGACAACCGCCGCTGCCGCACACCCAACGTGGCCGCCACCGCTTCCGCCGCCCGTAGCGTCTCCCGCTCCGGGCCGGCGATCACCACCGCCGACGGACCATTCACCGCCGCGACAACCACACCACCGGACAGAAACGGCTCCACCTCCTGCACGGAAGCCCGCAGCGACACCATCGCCCCACCCACCGGCAACGCCGCCATCAAACGAGCACGCGCCGACACCAACACCACCGCATCCGACAGAGACAACACCCCCGACACATGCGCCGCCGCGATCTCCCCGATCGAATGACCCACCAGAACCGCCGGACGCACACCCCACGACTCCACCAGACGGAACAGCGCCACCTCCACCGCGAACAACGCCCGCTGCGCCACCCCCGTGCCACCCAGACCAACACCGGAGGAGATCGCGTCGCGCACATCCCCGCCCAACAGGTCACACACCTCGTCGAACACCGACGCGAACACCGGAAACGCCCCACACAACCCCGCACCCATCCCCACCCGCTGACCACCCTGACCCCCGAACACCAGACCCAGACCGCCCGACGCCAACGCCCGGACCCCGGGAGCAAGCGACGCCGCGTCCGCGATCACCGCACCGTCGAGCAGCACGGCCCGCTCGTCGAACACCGACCGCGTCGACGCCAACGACCACCCCACATCCACCGCCGACACCCCGTCGACGGCGGCCGGCACCAACGAACCACCGACCGCCCCATGACCCGAATCCACAGCCAACCCGCCGAGCTGCCCGACCAGCTCCCGCACCCCGGACGCGGTCCGCGCCGACACCGGCCACGGCGTCACCGGCACCTGCGAACCCACCACCACCGCATCCGGCTCCGGAGCGTCCGACTCCACCGGCGGCGGCTCCTCCACGATCACGTGCGCGTTGGTGCCGCTGATCCCGAACGACGACACCCCCGCCCGACGGCGGCCCCCCTCAGCCACCGTCCATTCGCGCGACCCCCGCAGCACCTCCACCGCACCCGACGACCAATCCACCAACCCCGACGGCTCACCCACATGCAACGACCCCGGCACCATCGCGTGCCGCATCGCCAACACCACCTTCATCACCCCGGCAACACCCGCCGCATGCTGCGTATGACCGAGATTCGACTTCACCGACCCCAACCACAACGGCACCGAACGACCCCGCCCATACGTCGCCAACAACGCTTCCGCCTCGATCGGATCACCCAACCGCGTACCCGTCCCATGACCCTCCACCACCTGCACGTCAGACACCGACACACCCGCCACCGCCAACGCCCGACGAATCACCCGCTCCTGCGACGGACCACTCGGCGCAGTCAAACCATTCGACGCACCATCCGAATTCACCGCACTACCCCGCACCACCGCCAACACCCGATGCCCGTGGCGGCGGGCGTCGGAGAGACGTTCCAGCACCAGCATCCCCGCGCCCTCGGCCCATCCCGTGCCGTCCGCGTCGGCCGAGAACGCCTTGCACCGGCCGTCCGGCGACAGCCCGCCCTGCCGGCTGAACTCGACGAACATGCCCGGGGTGGACATCACGGTGACGCCCCCGGCCAACGCCAGCGAACACTCGCCGTTGCGCAGCGCCGACGCCGCCCGGTGGACGGCGACGCGCGACGACGAGCAGGCCGTGTCGACCGGCAGTGCAGGCCCGGTGAGCCCGAGGGTGTACGCGATGCGACCGGAGGCGACGCTGGGGCTGACGCCGGTGAGCAGGTAGCCCTCGGCGTCGGGGTGGGCCTCGTGCATCCGGGGGCCGTAGTCGCCCCCGGTCGCGCCGGCGAAGACGCCGACCCGGCTGTTCCGCAGGGAGGTGGGGGCGATTCCCGCGCGTTCCAGCGCCTCCCAGGAGACCTCCAGCAGCAGCCGTTGCTGTGGATCCATGCCCAGCGCCTCACGGGGTGAGATGCCGAAGAACGCGGCGTCGAAGCCGGCGGCGTCGGCGAGGAACCCACCCGAGCCGGTGCCGAGCCGGCCGGAGTCGCGCAGCGCCGTCAGGTCCCAGCCCCGGTCGTCGGGGAACTCCCCGATGACGTCGGTGCCGCCGACGAGCAGCGTCCACAGGTCCTCCGGTGACGCCACCCCGCCCGGGAAGCGGCAGGCCATCCCGACGATGGCGACGGGTTCGTCCACGACGGTCGCGGTGTCGTCGTCGGCTTCGTCGTCGGGGGTCGGGTCGCCGTCGGCCAGCAGCACGGTGAGCCGTTCGGCGAGCGCGGCGGGGGTGGGATGGTCGAACAGCAAGCCACTGGGGAGGACCAGCCCGGTGGCGGCGGCGAGTTCGTCGCGCAGCTCGACCGCCAGCAGCGAGGTGAAGCCCAGGTCGTGGAACGTGGTGGTGGGCGCGATGACGGCGGGCGCGCGTCCGCCGAGCACCCGGCGGACGAGGACGTCGATCTCGGCGGTGAGGTCGCGGTCGGCGGCCGGCCGGCCGGTCCGGGTGGGTTCCGGCCGGGCACCGACCCAGTGCCGGCTGCGTTGGAACGGGTCGGTGGGCAGGTCGACGACGCGGCCCGCGCCGCCGAGCAGGCTGCGCCAGTCCACCCGGTGACCACGGGTCCACGCCGTCGCGGCGGCGGTGACGATGCTGGTGGCCTCGTCGTGGTCGACGCGCAGGGTGGGGACGCCGCCGTCGATCAGGGTGGACAGCGAGCCGTCCGGTCCGAGTTCCAGCCAGGTGCCGACGTGGTACGCGGTGCCGGCTCCGGTGACGGCAGCGTGGAAGAGCACCGGTTCGCGCACCTGGCGTACCCAGTGTTCGGGGTCGGTCAGGTCGGCGGGCGCACCGGTCACGGTGGAGACGACGGGCAGGGTGGCCGGCCGGAACGTCACCGTCGACAGGACCCGACGGAACCGGTCGCACATCGGGTCCATCAGGGGCGAGTGGAAGGCGTGGCTGACCCGCAGGTGCCGTACCCGGGCCCGGGTCGCCGCCGCGATCTCCCCGGTGACCGCCCGCAGCGGCCCGGCGGGTCCGGCGAGCACCGTCGCGTCGGGGCCGTTGACGGCCGCGACGACCACGCCGTCGCGCAGGAACGGGCGTACGACGGAGTCGGCGGCGCGGACGTTCGCCATGGCCCCACCGGCGGGCAGCGCCTGCATCAGTTCGCCGCGTGCGGACACCAGCCGCACCGCGTCCGGCAGGTCGAGCACGCCGGCGACGTGCGCGGCGGCGATCTCGCCGATCGAGTGGCCGACGAGCACGTCGGGGTGGACGCCCCACGACTCCAGCAGCCGGAACAGCGCCACCTCGACGGCGAACAGGGCGGGTTGGGTGGTGCCGGTGGCGTCGAGCCCGTCGCCGGTGCTGATCGCCGTGCGCAGGTCCACCCGGGCCAGCGCGCACACCTCGTCGAACGCGGCGGCGAAGACCGGGTGGGCCGCGTGCAGGCGCAGTCCCATGCCGACCCGTTGGGCACCCTGACCGGCGAACACGAATCCCAGGGCGGTGTCGCCCGCCTGGCCGGTTACCACCCGGTCGCCGACCAGGACGGCCCGGTGGGTCAGTTCCGCCCGGGTGGTGGCCAGGGACCAGGCCACCGCCGCCGGGTCGGCGTCACACTCCCGCAGGCGCGTCACGGCGGCGTCCCGGGCCGGGTCGGACTTCGCGGACACCGGCCAGGCCACGACCGGCACGTCCGGCGTCACCGGGGCGGCCGGCGGCGCGTCGGTGGGGCCCTCGCCGAGGACCACGTGGCAGTTCGTCCCGCCCATGCCGAACGAGCTGACCCCCGCCACCAGGGGCCGGTCCGGGCGCGGCCAGGGCGTCGGGTCGGTGACCACCGTCAGGCCGAGCCGGGGCAGGTCGATGTCGGGGTTCGGGGTGGTGAAGTGCAGGCTCGGGGGGAGCTGGCGGTGCCGTACGGCCAGCGCGGTCTTGATCAGTCCGGCGATGCCGGCGGCACCCTCCAGGTGGCCGATGTTGGTCTTGACCGAGCCGACCGCCAGCGGCGCGGCCGGGTCACCGAGCGCCCGGCCCAGCGCGGCGGCCTCGATCGGGTCGCCGACCCGGGTGCCCGTGCCGTGCAGTTCGACGTACTGGACGTCGGCGGCGGTGGTGCCCGCGCGGCGGTGGGCGGCCCGCAGCGTCGCCTCCTGGGCGGCCGGGTCCGGGGTGGTGGGGGTGCCGCCCGCACCGGCGGAGACCGCGCTGCCCCGGATCACGCAGTAGATCCGGTCGCCGTCGGCGAGCGCCCGGTCGAGCGGTTTGAGCAGGACCGCTCCCCCGCCCTCGCCCCGGACGTAGCCGTTGGCGCGGGCGTCGAAGGTGTGGCAGCGACCGTCGGGTGACAAGCCGCCCCAGTCGTCGGAGATGTGGCTGCTCTCCAGCAGCAGGGCCAGGCTCACCCCGGCGGCGAGCGCGGTCGTCGACTCGCCGCTGCGCAGGCTGGCGCAGGCCAGGTGGACGGCCACCAGCGAGGACGACTGGCCGGTGTCGACGGTGACGCTCGGCCCGTTGGCACGCAGGAAGTACGACAGCCGGCTGGCGATCATGCTGCGGTGCAGGCCGGTCATCGCGTGGCCGGAGCGCAGCGCGGTGCGGTGGCGGTGTGCCACCTGGGCGTAGTCGTCCCAGGTGGTGCCGACGAACACGCCCAACGGGGTGCCGGCCACGGTGTCGGCGGGCACCCGGCCGTCTTCCAGTGCCTCCCAGCCGAGTTCGAGCAGGAGGCGTTGCCTCGGGTCGAGCAGTGCGGCCTCGCGGGCGCCGATGTCGAAGAAGGGCGCGTCGAAGGTGTCGACCTCGGTCAGGAAGGCACCCCAGCGGGCGGCCCCGGTGGCGGCGGGCCAGCGGTCCCGGACGTCCCGCACGGTGCTGCGGCCCGCCACGAGCAATTCCCAGAATCGGGCAGGGTCCGGTGCTTCGGGAAAACGGCACGCGATGCCGGTGATCGCGATGTCCGCCGTGGAATCAGCCGACTCGTATCCGTGCAGGACAGCCACGTATTTCCCCCGGGTTCGACGCGGTGGGCGCAGTGACGCGGAGCGCGTGGGAATTGCAGATGATCGAGAGAGGTACTTCGATCAGCTCCGCCAACGACCCGTCCAGAGTCGATCAGTGATCGATGGGCTTCAACCCCTAGATTTCCCCTAGAATCATCAACTCCCCGTTTAATCGATGTTTATCGGCCCCGCATTCCGTTCCCTTTTCGGTCACCCGCCCCACGCTGGACCCGGCCGGCCCCAGCGCCGCCGCAGCAGCGCGCGACGACGGGCGGCCACGGACCGGCCGCCACCGGGCGAACCCTCCGCACCGGGCGGTGGTGCCGACCCCAAGGGGGACCGTAGTGCGCTTTCCGGCTGGTGCGACACCGGGCGGCGGCGGGGGCGGCACCCGCACCGTCACGCCGGCGGGGCGGCCGCCGCCCCATCGGCCACGCGCTCCGGAGCACCGACACGCATGCTGATCAGAACCGGACTCGTATTGTTTCGCCAATCGTCGGCCAGTGGCGCACGGCACCGGGCTCGCAGCGTGCAATTACCACGCGGAGAAAATGCTCGAAAGTGGATCAGCGGCCACCGACAATGGGGGCGACGACGGAAACAAGACCGTTTCCCGGCGGAAACAATTCACCGCGCCGGCGTTGACGCTCCGGGAGATTGCGAACAATCAGAGCGGGAAAGCACACGGCCCGTCGTCGACGCAGCGGACCACCGGCGCGGGAACAGGGCATGCGACCGGCACGACGAGACGACGCGCGCTCGGCCCTCCGTACGGTAGGACAGGCGTCGCCCCCGCACGGGGCCACCGCCCCGGCGAGCAGAACGGCCCAACTCCGGGGGGCGAGCGACCGGGTCAGGGCACAGCGGGCGGTCGCTCCGAGGAGGCCCGGGGGGTCACGTACCCACGCGCGGGAAACCTCCGGCGAGCACGCGGCCAGCGGCCAGCGGCCAGCGGATCTACCCCCCGGTCTGGGGCGGACCACTGCGCCGCGCCGAATGCCAGAGCCGGGACCAGGAACCAGGCGCGGCTGGGCACCCCGGTC
>NZ_JBMDWU010000558.1:0-3394 GCF_048594385.1 Micromonospora sp.
CTCCCAACACCCCCGGACCGGCCGGGTCGCGGGGGCCGCCTCGTCGCGGCGGCCCCGGCGACATGGGTCAGCGCGTCAGACCGACACCGAGGCGGGCTCGGAGACCGGGGCCGCCGGGGCGTCCGAGCGCCGGCGGCCGAGCAGCGTGTCGAGCGCCCAGGAACCCGGGCCGAGGACCGCGATCAGCAGGAACGACCAGCAGAACAGCGCGGACAGCTCGCCGCCGTTGCGCAGTGGCAGCAGGCCCTCCGGCTGGTGCACCACGAAGTAGGCGTACGCCATCGAGCCGGACGCGAGCAGCGCCGCGGGCCGGGTGAAGAGACCGGCCAGCACCAGCGCGCCGCAGACCAGCTGGATCAGCGCGGCCCACCAGCCCGGCCAGGCGCCGAGCGGGACAGCCTTGCCGGTAACCGGGTTGCCGCCGAACAACCCGAAGACCGACGACAGGCCGTGCAGCATGAACAGTAGGCCGATGACCATGCGGTACAGGGACAGGGTCGGCCCGCCGAGCCGAGAGACGTTCATGGGAACCTCCATGGAAGGGATTACTTCCCCCCATGATGAGGCATCGAAGCAGTTAAATCGATAAATTCTTTGTTTCTGGGAAGATCCCGTTGCGAGACAATACCCCACCCCTCCGCACCGCGGGTCGCCCCCGCCGGCCGACGCCGGACCGATCGGCACCGGACCCGCCCGCCGCGCCCGCACCAACCGCCCCGACGGCGGTCGGCGCGACGCCGAACGTAATGATTGTTAACTATGAATGAACTGTCATCAAGTTCATACGCGATGTTTATGGTAAATGAATATGCGCACAATTCGCGTGGCCTCCGGCGGGCCCGTCGCGGGGCCGCCCGCACCGCCGTCCGACCCCGACCGCCGCACCCCGGACGACGCGGGCGGCGCATCTCCCGACCGCCGCATCCGACCGCCACCCCGGCCGGTGTCACCGCACCACCGCCGCGCCACGTGCGAGTCCGCTGAGCACGCCGGCAGGCATGCAGACCCACCACCCGCCCCGGCGGCAGCCGACACCACCGACCGACCGCCGTGGCCCGCGCGCCGGCTTCGGACGACAGCAACCGGTTGGCACGGTATTCCCGGGAGACCCCGAAAGCCGGACCCATCAGCAATTCACCCGGCACCCGCGTCGAGGCACCCGACGTCGCTTCCGGACAGCCGCCCGCCGCGCCGACCACCCTCCTGGGCAGTTCAATAATCCTTAACAACCCGCATCGCGGTAACGGCCACCGTAATACGTTAACCTCGTCACCACGTTACGCCCGGAACTGCGAACCCACCCCCGGATTCATCAGTCACCCGCACCACACCCGACCGGCCCGTGATTCTCGTGCCGGCAATTTCGCACATCCACCGGACGAGGTTACCCAGGCAACCGGTGCTGCCATTCCGTGCGCAACGTCGACCCTCCATTCTCCCTGGTCGAGAGTGGTCTACCTGCTCGCCGTCCCGGCTGACGCCACCTCGACCGGCATTCACGGAAAGGACCACCGTGCGACGTCGACCGCTCCTGCCGTCACGACTGCTCGCCACATTCGGCACCCTGATTCTGCTACCTCTTCTCGCCACCCCGGCCAGCGCCGACACCCGGCCCGAATCGATACGGCTGCTCGCCAAGGCCGCCGCCGACGAGTGTTTCGCCGGGGTCGGGGTCGACTATCCTCCCGGACCGCCCTGCGCCGAGGGCCAGCCCAAGGTCAACCAGTCGTACGTCTGGGGGCTCGCCCAGGTCGGCCGCCGGCTCTGGTTCGGCACCGGAGCCAACGTGCTCTGCCTCAAGCCCGAGGGCTACCAGGTCCGCGAGCCGATCCTCAACGACGACTACGTCTGCGAGTTCGACCAGAGCCAGCCGGCCCGGGCCAACCCGGCCTGGCCGGCCAACCTCGGCGACCACCGCACCCCCGAGGTCTACACCTACGACCTGGCCACCGAACGGCTCACCGAGCGCACCGCCGACATCACGTCGGCCTCTCCGGCGGACGCCAACCTGTTGAACACCACCGCCGGGCTGCGCAGCGCCGCCGCCCACCAGGGGGTCGTGCTGCTCGCCGGGCCCAGCGTGATCGGCGGGGTGAACGTGTTCGCCTTCGACGGCGTCACCGGCCGGTACCTCGGCTCGACCAACCTCTCCGCGTACGAGAACATCAGGCACTGGGTGGTCGCCGGCGGTGCGCTCTACGCCGGGGTCGGCGTGGGCGTCAACGGCGGCGAGGCGGGCAAGGTGCTGCGCTGGACCGGTGACCGCACCACCCCGTTCACCTTCACCGAGGTCGCCGACCTGCCCACCCAGGTCGCCGACCTCACCGAACACCAGGGCCGGCTCTACGTCTCCACCTGGCCCAAGGCGATCGTCGAGGGCTCGGTCGCCCCGTCCCCGGTCACCACGGTGGCCCCCGCCGACAGCGGCACCCCGCTGGCACCGCCCCCGGCCGACGACCCCAACGACCTGGCCAGCATCTGGATGAGCCCGCTGCTCGCCGTCGGCGCACCCGGTCTCAACCCGGAGGACGCCGGGAACTGGACGCAGGTCTGGTCGGCCGCCGAGTACGAGCCGGACCCGGTGGTCCGCCGGGCGTACGCCCTCGGTGGGCTCGCCTCCTTCGGCGGCCGGCTCTACTGGGGCACCATGCACGTGCCGCTGCAGGCGACCGCCCTGCACGTCTCGGTGTACCCGCCGCGTAGCCAGGCGCAGCTCCAGGCCACCGTGCAGAACACCCAGCGGGCGTTCGCGGTCTTCCGGGGCCAGAACCTCGGCGGTGCCCACGAACGGATCGAGACGCTCTACGGCGAGTCCACCCTGCCGGCCTTCGACCCGACCGCGAACAACGGCGTGGGCGCCTGGGCGCCGGCACCCACCGGCGTGACCCCGGTCTACGGCGGTTCCGGCTTCGGCGACCCGTTCAACCTGTACGCCTGGAAGATGGCGGTGGCTGGCGGCCGGCTCTACATCGGCACCATGGACTTCGCCTACATCTCGCTGGAGGGTCAACTGCCGACGCCCCCGGCGGCCGGTGCCACCACCCCGCCCACCTTCGGCTCCGACCTCTGGGCGTTCGACGCGCCGGACCGACCCGCCCGCGCGGTCGACACCGGAGGCTTCGGCAACCCGCTCAACCAGGGGGTACGCACGATGATCGTGGACGGCTCCACGCTCTACGTCGGGATGGCGAACCCGATGAACCTGCGTACCGACCCGACGCCCGGCGTCCCCAAGGGTGGCTGGGAGCTGATCCGGGTCAGCCGCCGGTGACCCCGGCCGCTTGACCGTGGCCCGCCGGCCGGAACGGTCCCCACCGGCCGGCGGGCCACCCCGGCCCGGGCGCGCCACCCCCCACGGCGGGTGGTCGCCGGGGGCCGGGGGCCCGGCCCGCCC
>NZ_JBMDWU010000559.1:0-8104 GCF_048594385.1 Micromonospora sp.
CGCCAGCCGGGCCAGCTGCTCCTGGGTGGCGCCGAACGCGGTGAGCAGGTCCGGTGGCAGCTCGGGGAACTCGGCGATCGGGCGGGTGTCGACGCTCATCAGCGGGCTGTCGAGCATCTGCCGGGCCAGCCCGTGCACCGGCTCGGCCAGTCGGCCGGTCAGGGCCGCCACCGCGGTCTTCGCACTGACCTTCGGTAGCCCTACCATCGGCACCAGGTAGGTCGCGCTGAGCGACTCCGGCACCGGTACGGGCAGGAAGTCGTCAGTGATGAGCATGGTGGGTTCCCCCGGTGGCCGTGCCGGTGTTGTCGAGCCGAACGCTACCCGGCCCGCCGCGCCTGGTTCAGCCGGACAGCACCAGACCCAGGTAGACCAGCGTGGTCACCACCTCCACGACGGCCCCCAGCACGTCGCCGGTGATGCCGCCGAGCCGGCGTACCACGTGGGTGAGCAGCGGTAGCGCGACGGCGATCGCGGCGACGACGGCGAGTGGCCCCTGCCATGGGCGGCCCGGCACCGCGGGCACCGCCAGCAGCACGACGGCGACCGCGCCGGCGGCGAGGGCCACCGGGCCGACAGTGCCGGCGACCAGCGCGCCCAGCCCGTCGGGGCGGGCGGCCGGCACCCCCCGGCGGCAGGCCAGGGTCACCCCGAGCCGGCCGGCGGCGGTACCGGCCAGCACCGCCGCGAGCACCGCCGGCCAGGACCGCCCGGCCAGCTCGGCCAGCGTCGCGGTCTGCAGCAGCAGGACGACCACCAGTGCGACCACGCCGAACGGGCCGACGTCCGGCTTCTTCATGATCTCCAGTGCCGCCGTGCCCCGCCGGTAGGAGCCCAGCGCGTCCACGGTGTCGGCCAGCCCGTCCAGGTGCAGCCCCCGGGTGAGCAGGGCCGCCGCCGCGACGGTCACCCCGGCGGCCACCAGGGGCGGGGCGAGCGCGGCCAGACCGAGCAGCAGCGCGCCCAGCACCGCCCCGAGCAGCAGCCCGACCAGGGGAGCGAGCGCCATCGCGGTGCCCGCCGTCGCCCGGTCGATCCGGCCGGCCCGGACCGGGACGGTGGTGAGGGTGGTCAGCGCCAGCCGGAGCCCGTCGCCGCGCCCCGACTCAGCCGGCACGCCGGCCGGACGGGTCGGGCTCCGGCCCGGTGTCGGTGGGTGCGGTGGTGGTCGGCCCCGGACCGGCCGGCGTCGGCTCGGCGAACTCCGGGATGATGTCGGGCTGCGCCGCCTCGTCCCCGGCGGCCACCGGCGCTGAGGGTTCCGGCGCGGCGGGCTCCGGTTCGGCGTCGGGGGTGGTCGCGGCGGCACCGGAGGCCTCGTCGTCGGGGCCGCCGTGGTGCGGGTGCACCGGCAGCGACCCGGCCAGCGCCAGCACCGAGCGCAGCAGCGGCAGGGCGGCCAGCGCGTTCGCCCCCTCGCCCAGGTCGAGCCGCAGGTCCAGCAGCGGGGTGAGGCCGAGCACGTCGGCGGCGAGCCGCACCGCCGGGTGACCGCCGTGGTCGACCAGCAGGCACCAGTGCCGGGCCTGACCGGCCAGATCCCGGGCGACCATGCCGGCGGCCAGCCCGACCGGCCCGTCGAGCAGCACCGGCACCCGGCGGGCGGTCGCCCCGAGCAGCACGCCGCAGGCCACCGCCACGTCACCGCCGCCCAGCTCGGCCAGGATGTCCTTGGCGTCGCGGGGGGAGCGGCGGGTGCGGTGCAGCGCGTCGCGGACCGTCGCGCACCGCACCATCCAGGCCGCGTCGTCGATCTCGCCGTCGGCGGTGTGCACCCGGCCGAGCACCGTCGGGGCCTCCGCGCCGGCCGTCGCGACCAGCACCGCCGCGGCGGCGGCCTCCGCGCCCGCGCCGCACGCCCCCAGCACCAGCAGCCGTACGCCCGCCTCGGCGGCCTCCTCGGCCAACCGCCAGCCGTAGCGCAGCGCCGACTCGACGGTGTCGGCGTCCAGCGCCGGCCCGTGCTCGATCGGTGCGGCCGGCGGGGCGTCCACCACCTGCAGGCCGGCCCCGTTCTCGGCGGCCAGCCGGGCCAGCGCCCCCCGGCCGGCGCGGGCCTGCCGGGCCAGCCGGGTCGACTCCCCGACCGGTGCCCCGGCCGCCACGCCACCGGCGTGGTCGCCGTGCAGCAGCAGCACCCGGACGTCCGTCCACGGCGTCGGGGTGGAGGTGCCCTGGGTGGCGGCGGCGAACTCGACCACCCGTTCCAGCACACCCAGCCCGGCCCCCGGCAGGTCCAGGGTGCCGAGCCGCTGCACCGCCTGCGGGCCGGCGTACTCGTCGGGCATCGGCAGTTCCATGCCGGGCTGGATGACCAGCCCGGTGGCGACCACCGGCAGCGCCATGGTCGGCGTGGTCCAGGTCGTGCCGGCCGGGGTCTGCGGAGCCGGCGGCACGGTGGGGGTGAGCACCTCCGGCAGCGGCCCGTCGGCCGGGACCGTGGCGACGGCGGCCGAGGCGCTGCCGTCCAGCCCGTCTGCCGGGGCGGCGGCCCGGGTGGGTACGCCGGCCGGCGGGACCGGCGCCGACGGCTTCAGCCAGGCCGGCTGGCCGGCGACCACCAGCGCGACCGCGTCGCAGGCGTCCGCGACGGCCCGGTTGGCGGCGCCCAGCGCGTCGGCGAACGCCCGCCCCAGCGGGGTGGTCGGCACCAGTGACAGCCCCACCTCGGGGCTGACCAGCACGATCCGTGCCTCGCTGGCGCGTACGGCGTCGGCCAGTTCGGTGATGGTGGCGACGTCGTCGGCCGGCTGGTGGGCCGGGTCGAGCAGCACGGTCACCCAACCGCCCAGGTCGTCCACGAGCAGCGTCTCGTTCGGCCCGGCCGAGGCGAGCACGTCGGCCAGCCGGCGCGGGTCCTCGGCGGTCTCCTCGGTGGTCCAGCTACCCGGCCGGCGGGCCCGGTGGGCGGCCAGCCGGGCGGCCCACTCGGTGTCGTCCGGGTCGGCGGCGGCCGAGGTCGCCACATAGCGCACCGTGGGCGCGTCGGCCACCAGGGACTCGGCGAACTCCGACTTGCCCGAACGGATACCGCCGAGCACCAGGACCGTGTTCCACCCCTCAACCGACATGCCCGTACCTTAAAGCCGCCCGGCCCGGCCCCGCCCGCCGGCCCGGACCCGTCACGCTGGGCGGAACCCGGGTGCGGTGGCGTGCGTGCGGTGCGTGGCGGTGCCGGCCGACTACGCTTGCGGGGGTCCGTCCCCCGGGGACGGTTGAGCGGCGAGGGGAGACGCGGCATGGCGTGGAGCTGGCGGTACGAGGGCACGGACGGCGCAGCGGTCGACGGGCCGGCGGAGACGTTCAGCAGCCAGGCGGACGCCGAGTCCTGGATCGGGCAGACCTGGCGGGAGCTCGCGTCGTCCGGCGTCACCGCGGTCACGCTCGTCGAGGACGACCGGGTCGACTACCGGATGAGCCTGCTGCCGACGGCGGAGTGATGGCGGGCGACCGCCCGGGGGGCGAGCCGCTGGTGCTCGGTGTGCCCCGGGCGGCGTTCCGGCCCAGCCCGGTCTTCCTCGCCCTGGTCGCGCTCTTCGTCACCAGTGGCGTGCTCACCTGGAACGGGGTGGGCAACGTCCGGTTCGACGTGTTCCTCTTCGTCGTCTCCGGCTGGCTGGTCTCGCTGTGCCTGCACGAGTACGCGCACGCCGTGGTCGCCTACCGGGCCGGCGACCGGGACATCGCCCACCGGGGCTACCTGACGTTGAACCCGCTGAAGTACACCCACCCGCTGCTGTCGATCGTGCTGCCGGTGGTGGTGGTGCTGCTCGGCGGCATCGGCCTGCCCGGCGGGGCGGTCTGGGTGGACCGGCACGCCATCCCGGGCCGGCTGCGGCACACCCTGGTCAGCCTCGCCGGCCCGGCCACCAACGTGCTGTTCACCCTGCTGCTGGTGGTGATACTGCGGGTGGGCCTCGACGCGGGCGGCCCGATCGAGTTCTGGGCCGGGGTGGCGTTGCTGGGGTTCCTCCAGCTCACCGCGAGCGTGCTGAACCTGCTGCCGGTGCCCGGCCTGGACGGCGGCAACATGATCCAGCCGTGGCTGAGCCCGCAGTACCGCCGGATGTACGACATCTTCGCGCCGTTCGGGTTCATCCTGCTGTTCGCGCTGCTGTGGAACCCGCGCATCGGCGGCTGGTTCTTCAGCGCCGTGTTCTGGCTCAGCGACCTGCTGGGGCTGCCGCCGTGGCTCTACGGCACCGCGTTGTCCCTGATCCGCTTCTGGCAGAGCTGACCGCACCCCACCCCGAACCGACCGGGGGGGGGGTGCGGCCGGTGCCGGTCAGGGCCGCTTGGCCGGGCTCTCCGTCTTGCCCGGGTCGCGCTCGGTGACCGGGGCGACGATGTCGTCGATGGCCTTGAGCAGGTCAGCCTCCAGGGTCACCCCGGCGGCCTTGACGTTGTCGTGCACCTGGTCCGGGCGGGACGCGCCGATGATCGCCGAGGCGACGTTGGGGTTCTGCAACACCCAGGCGACGGCGAGCTGCGGCATGGTCAGCCCCGCCTGCTCGGCGAGCGGCTTGAGCTGCTGCACCCGGGTCAGCACCTCGTCATTGAGCCACTGGGCGATGAAGTTCGCCCCGGACTTCTCGTCGGTGGCGCGGGAACCGGCGGGCGGCGGCTGGCCCGGCAGGTACTTGCCGGACAGCACGCCCTGCGCCATCGGCGACCAGACGATCTGCGAGATGCCCAGCTCCTCGCTGGCGGGCACGACCTCGGCCTCGATGACCCGCCACAGCATCGAGTACTGCGGCTGGTTGGACACCAGCGGGATGCGCAGCTCCCGGGCGAGGGCGTGCGCCTCACGCAGCTGTGACGCCTTCCACTCCGAGACGCCGATGTAGTGCGCCTTGCCGGCGTGCACGACGTCGGCGAACGCCTCCATCGTCTCCTCCAGCGGCGTGCTGTAGTCGTACCGGTGGGCCTGGTAGAGGTCCACGTAGTCGGTCTGGAGGCGACGTAGCGAGCCGTTGATCGACTCCATGATGTGCTTGCGGGACAGGCCCCGGTCGTTGCGGCCGGGACCGGTCGGCCAGAAGACCTTCGTGAAGATCTCCAGCCCCTCCCGGCGCTCCCCGGTCAGCGCCTTGCCGAGCACCGTCTCGGCCCGCGTGCCGGCATAGACGTCGGCGGTGTCGAAGGTGGTGATGCCGGTGTCCAGGGCGGCCCGGACACACGCCAGCGCCGCCTCCTCCTCGACCTGCGAACCGTGGGTGATCCAGTTGCCGTACGAGATCTCACTGACCATGAGGCCCGAGCGGCCAAGGTGTCGGAATTCCATGCTCCGACCCTAGCCCCGTCCGGTGCCGGGCACCCGCCGGCGCAACCGGCGTCAGAGCACGGGGTGGGCGTCGGCGAGCAGCCGGTCGATCTCCGCCACCACCGTGTCCCAGTCGGGGTGCACCGGGGGGATCAGCGGTTCGCCCCGCCGGTCCAGCGCTCCCCAGTGGTTCATCCCGTCGCCGACGAGGAACGCCACCGGATGCACCACCAGCGCCGGGTGCACCGGCCGGACCAGCACGGCGCCGGTGCGGTCGAGCACCCCCCGCCGGCCGGCCAGCTCCACCACGGCCAGCCCCTCGTCGGTGAACCCGTCGAGCCGGCGGCCGTCGGACAGCGTCGTGTCGATCCCGTGGTAACGCGGCGGGACGACCAGCCGACCGTGCCGGTCCACCGCCCCCCAGCCGCCCCGGCGCACCACCGCCACCCCGGCCCGGAACGGCCTGACCTCCTCGAACCCCGCCGGCACCACCACCGTCCCGTCCGGCTCGATCGCCGACCAGTCCGCGTCGCCGCCCTGCGACACCCAGGCCAGGCCGTCGGAGAAGGCCAGCACCCGGGCGTACGCGGGACCGAGCAGGGTGCCGCCCGTCTCGTCGATCAGCTCCCACCCGGCCTGGTCGGGGTGGCGTACCCAGGCCATCCGCTCGTGGAACGGCTGCGCCTCGACGTACCGGTAGTCGACGACCAGCTCACCGTCGGTGTCGGCGTACCCCCAGCGACCCCGGCCGTCGTGGGTGGGGCGCGGGGACCGGCGGCCGTGCCGCACCTCGTCCCGACTACGCGGGTACGGCCCGAAGCCGCCCCGGGCCGCCGCGCGGTCGTGCACCGCGTCCAGGCACACCGCGATCCGGTCGGTCAGCTCCTCGTCCTCGGCCCGGTACAGGTCCAGGGCCCGTTCGAAGTGTCCACACGCCTCGATCAAGCGGCCCTGGTCGTAGCAGGACCGGCCGGCGTGCTCGTGCAGCGCCGAGCGCAGCCGGTCCGGCAGTTCCGTCGAGTTGGCCTCGGTGAACAGCCGGTCGGCCTCGGTGAACTCACCCTTCCACCGCAGCGCCTCGGCCAGCCGTGCCCGGGCCAGTGCGGTACGCCGCAGCTCACCGGTCGCCTCCGCGTAGGTCAGCGCGAGCCGGCCGTCGGCCACCGCGTCGTCCAGGTCGTCGACCAGCCGGGACAGCACCGCCCGCAGGCTGAGCAGCCGGGCGCGGGCCCGGTTGTCCAGGGCCGAGGCGAGCTTCTCGGTCAACCGGCGGCGGATGCCGCGTAGCTCCGCCGGGTCGTCGACCACCTCGCGCAGGGTCTCCGGGTCCAACCGCCACCGGTAGCCGGCGAGCACCTGCTCCGGGTCGGCCTGCCGGAGCGTCGTCGCGGCGTCCCCGGCCGCCGGGGTGCCCGCGTTCGGGCCCGCAGCGGTGGCCCGGTCCCCGTGCCGCGTGGTGCTGACGTGGTCCCCGGTGGCCCCCCGTTCCGTGGTGCCGGCCCGGTCCGCGCCTACCGGCCGGTCCGCGAGGGTGGCCTGGTCGTCGGGCGCGGTCCGGTCCGGGGCGGTGGTCCGGTCGGTGCCTGTCGGGCGGTCCGTGGTGCCGGCCCGGTCCCCGGTCGCCAGCGGGTCGGTGGCGGTGGGTCGGTCCGGGGTCGCCGGCCGGTGCGCGGTCGCGGCCGGGCTCACCGGGACGGCCCGGTCCGGCGACGCCGGTCCGTGCGGGTCGCCGACCGGCACCGGGGCCGCCGGATCGCCACCGCCCGTCCCGGCGCCGTCCGGTCCGGTGCCGCCGGTCGGGGCGCTGTCCGGTCCGGTGCCGCCGGTCGGGGCGCTGTCCGGTCCGGTGGCGACGGCCACGGTGCTGTCCGGTCCGGTGGCGACGGCCACGGTGCTGTCCGGTCCGGTGCCGACCTGACAGGTGCGGCGCGGTTCGTCGTCTCCCGTGCCGGTGCCGACCGGACCGGCTTCGGTCGATGCGGTGTCGCCCGGACCGGTGCGGGCCGCTCCGTCGCCCTTCGTGGGGGTGCCGCCCGGTCCGGGGCCCGTCGACCGGGCGCGGGCCAGGTCGTCGCGTCCCACGGCGCTGCCGGCCGGACCGGCCCCGGTCGATGCGGTGCCGGTCGGTGCGCTGTGGGGCAGGGTGGTGTCGGGTAGGGCGGTGTCAGGTGTGGCGGTGTCGACCGGATCGGTGGCGGTGCTGCCGGTGGTGGGTGCGGGGGACACCGGGGCGGTGCGGTCGGGGACGACCGCCGGGACGGCGTAATCGTCGGCCGGGTCGCGGCCGGTGGTGGCGACCGGGGTGGACTCCCGCGTCGGGCCGACGTCGACCGCGCCGGACCGGTTCTCCGGGCCGTCCCCGCCCGGCACGTCCAGCGGGGTGGCCGGGTCCGGCGTCGCGGAGGGACCACTCCCGGCGGTTCGGCGGGGGTCACCGACCGGATCGGGGGCGTCGGGGGTCGCCGGGACGGGATGCCCGGTACCGGGCTGCCGGGTGGCGGCTCCGACGTCGGCCGGGCCGTGCACGGGGTGCGCCTCGGTTGCGGCGGTGGCCCGGACAGCGGGGTCGGCGGGGCCGACGACCGGGGTGGCCGACCGGCCCGGGTCGCCGGTGGTCGGTGGGGGGGGGCCCGGGTCGGTGGGGTGCGACGGGGGTGCCGGCGAGCGGGGCACGGGCACGTCCGTGCCACCCGGCGGTGCCCCGTCGGGCGTGGCCGGGCGGCCGGGCGTGGCCGGGTCCGGCGCGGCACCGCCCGTCGGCCGGCCGGCCGCCGTCGTGCCGTCGGGCGGGGTGGCCGGCGTGGGGGTCGACCGGCCGGGCCGGAACCAGGCCGTCGAGCC